>PAOJ01000018.1 GCA_002708005.1 Verrucomicrobiales bacterium
CTTTAATGAAAAAACTCCCAAATCCAACACTTTTGGATACAGGGTTGCCTCAACAACTACAAATATTTAATTATGTTCAAGAAGTGTCGGCCGAAACACCACCTGTAATTGACTCAACCGATGTGCTAAAAAACCCGAGAGGAATATTAAGTGCGCTTTGCAATCGCTTGAGTATTAAATTTTCAGAATTAATGCTAGAATGGCCTCCTGGCATACGTGAATCTGATGGTATATGGGCTAAACACTGGTACCCCGAAGTAGAAACCACTACCGGCTGGAGGCCTTATAAAGCTAAAGACACTATAGTTCCCAAAGAATTAGAGAAAGTCCTTGATGAGTGTAATAAAATTTATGAACAACTCTACCCACATAGAATCACAGTTTAATTCACATTATGCTCCAAAAATTTAACATAAAAAATCGTGATTTAATTATTAATATTAACGGGTCTCTTCTTCACAGAGATGATGCCGGCATAAGTCCTTTCGACTCTGCAGTACAAGGAGGAGACGCGGTTTGGGAGGGGCTTCGAGTTTACGATGGTAAAATTTTCCGCCTTTGCGCCCATTTAGATCGCCTTCGTAGTTCTGCATTAGCACTCGACTTCAAGCAGATCCCTTCCCATGAAAGCATCACTGAAGAAATAAAACGAACTCTGGAAGCAAACCATATGCGAGATAATGCCCATATAAGACTAACTCTTACTCGCGGTATAAAAGTCACATCCGGAATGGATCCAAGACTTAATACCAACGGTCCAACACTGATTGTTCTCGCAGAACACAAAGAGCCAGTCTACGACAAGTCGGGGTTAAAACTAATCACTTCCAGTGTACGTCGACCTTCACCTGATGTACTAGATCCTAAGATTCATCATTGCAACTTAATCCAATCAATTCTTGCAAAGATTGAAGCAACTTATTCAGGAGCCGATGATGCCATAATGTTAGATCAAAGAGGATTTGTAGCTGAAACTAATGCAACTCATCTTTTTATAGTTCATAACAACACTTTAATTACTAGCCGCTTAATTGCTTGCCCTGAAGGCATAACACGTGAAGTTGTCTTGAATCTTTGTAACTCCAACCAAATAAAACACGAAATACGTGACTATTCATTGCCCGAAGTTTACCGTGCTGACGAGATGTTTTGCACAGGCACAATGGGAGAACTAGCGCCAATCACAGAAGTTGACGGACGCGTTATTGGAAATGGCAAAACAGGCCCCATGACTAAAATTATGACTAATCTCTTCAACGAATGCGTTGCTTCTGAGGCAGAACCTGTCCTTAATTAATTTAAATAAATATATAATAATGGAACCAGAAATTGAAATTAACAAAATTTTAAAGCTTCTGCCAGTGATCCTATCTCTGATGATGATCGTTCAAGCTTACTGGCTTATAACTACTGCATTATTTCCAAAAGTTATTAACAACGCTCGCAGCTTATATAAAAAACCTATCCGAATCACACTAGTTGGGCTCGCTGTAATTATACCGACCTTTATATTAGGATTTATTGTATTAGGAAAATTTTCAAATCCGATATTACAAATTGTCGGCTTGTTAATTGGGGCTTCACCACTAATAGCTGGAATAGCTGGGTCTGCAGGTTTGTGTCAACTAATAGGTCATGGATTACCTGGCCCTAATGACCAATCTCAGAATTGGAAAAGAGTTTGGCGTGGTGGATGGGTGCTCAACTTTTGTTATTTACTCCCTATCATTGGATGGCTTGTTTTCCTGCCATGGGGGATCATTAGTGGATGTGGGGCAATAATTTTATCACTAGGAAAAAACAAAGCCACAAACAATAGAGCAAGAGGNCGNAATANCCAGAGNCCATCAAGAGAGCCNGCCAACAAATCCAAAAANCCAGAAATAAAAAAAGAATCTCCAAGGANTATGAGGCAGCAGCGAACTCANATTCCTAGTCGNGATTCCNGNANCAATCAAAACCGTCAAAGAAGCCAAAGNCCTACTAGACCANCGAAACCAGAATAATATAAAGCCTCNAAGGTTAGATATTTATTAAAAGAATATATTTTATNGCAAGGCTCAGGTTTGTTAATTTTGTTTTTTCAACCACACATTACAATTGCCTATCCTCTAACTACTGCATTTCATTTGAAAAGGTGAATCCTGATAACATAAATTCATTAGGTATTATCGCAGGTAGCCGCGAATTGCCTTTGACAATCGCCAAGGAGGCACGTCGCTTAGGCATGGCTAAGATAATTGCAGTTGCCTTTCATAATGAAACGTCACCCGAAATTGAGAAGCTAGTTGATGATGTGGAATGGATACGGGTTGGCCAATTATCTCGNCTTATAAAATTTTTCATTAAAAAAAATATTTCTTACTGCGTAATGGCAGGACAAATTGCTCCTAAAAATCTTTTTGATTTCCTTCCAGACTTGAAGATAGCTTCAATGCTTTATCGACTAAAAGAACGTAATGCTCAAACAATCTTTGGAGCCATTGGTGATGAGTTAGCAAAAGAAGGNATTACACTAATAAATGCCCTACCTTGGCTTGGCGAGTCACTTCTGGATAAAGATTTTCATATCGGGCCTAAACCATCGAAACAACAACAAGAAGATATTGCTTTTGGCTATAGTGTAGCAAAAGAAGTTGCACGATTACAAATTGGACAATCAGTAGTCGTAAAAGAAGGAACAGTTCTATCCGTAGAAGGATTTGAAGGTACAGATGAGTGTCTNATGAGGGGTGGAGACTTAGCAGGCCCCAAAGGAGGTGCTGTAGCCGTTAAAGTCGCACGTGAGAATCATGATATGAGATTCGATATTCCTTGCATTGGACGACACACGCTGGAATCCTGCGCGCGTTCTGCGATTGCCGTTCTGGCAGTAGAAACATCCAAAACCATCCTTCTAGAAAAAGAGGAAGTTCAATCCTTGTGCAAGTCCCACAGGATCGCTTTAACAACNANAAAATCTTAAGAAAATTTTTAATTAAAATGCTTACATTTCACGAGCTAATGGGTTTTATGTCACCCAAGATGGCAAACAAAATCCTAGAAGATACTCATACAAACAATAAAGATGTCTACCGAGCTCTCTTAACCTCAGTAGCTCAAGTCCTAAAGGCAAGGCCGGAATTTCTTTCACGCCAACCAAAAGAACGGCGTCATAATAATTTTGTTCAATCATTATCAAAGCCTAACTTCGAAGAACACTCTGGCAATTTAATTCGAGGGTGGCTTTTTAAGGAGCACAAAGAATTATTAATTGAGTTTTTAAACAAACTCGAAATCAAACATGATGAAGGCATGGTCGACGACCTTCCCAGCTCCATAGATGATGAACAATTGAACCCGGCAGTTAACTCTCTTTTAGAGAAATACGATAGTGAATTGGTGGCAATTTATTTGACAGCATTCAACGCTTCAAACGCAGAACGCTGGAGTAACCTCGACAACTTGCTAGCTGAAGATAGCCGGCTTCAGTTCGGTAGCTAATTTTATTTAAAGTAATTAAAATGGAACCTAAAGGAGATATAGCATTAATCGGTTTGGCTGTAATGGGTCAAAATTTAATCCTCAACATGAACGATAAAGGTTTCACTGTCGTTGCCTATAATCGAACGATTTCTAAGGTTGACGATTTCATGAATGGTGAAGCTAAAGGAACCAATATAATTGGAGCTCGNTCAATTGAAGAAATGNTNAAACATCTTAAACGACCACGTCGAGTAATGATGTTAGTAAAAGCAGGCAAAGCTGTTGATGATTTTATTGATCAAATAATCCCCTACCTTGAACCTGGTGACATTATAATTGATGGGGGCAACTCACTATTTCAAGACTCAATACGACGAACAGATTACCTAAATGCTCGAGGCCTTCTTTTTGTAGGGACNGGTGTGTCCGGAGGCGAAGAAGGAGCTCGAAGAGGCCCCTCAATTATGCCNGGTGGACATCCTGATGCATGGCCANATGTAAAAGATATATTCCAAGCAATTTCAGCAAAGGTGGAAGATGGCTCACCTTGCTGTGACTGGGTAGGCAACGATGGTGCCGGGCACTACGTTAAAATGATTCATAACGGAATAGAGTATGGTGACATGCAATTAATATGCGAAGCATATCATCTAATGAAGGAGGGCCTTGGAATGACCGCAGATGAAATGCACGAAGTTTTCGCTGAGTGGAACAAAGGGGAATTAGACTCTTACCTCATCGAAATTACTCGAGATATACTTAGCTTTAANGATACTGACGGAGAACCATTAGTGGAAAAGATTTTAGATACTGCAGGCCAAAAAGGTACTGGAAAATGGACTTTGATAAATTCAGCTGAACTAGGTATTCCAATTACACTTATTGGTGAAGCTGTATACTCTAGATGCATTTCTGCTATGAAAGAGGACCGAGTTGCTGCTTCCAAAAAATTGCGAGGCCCCAAACCAACTATTCGAAACGATCGTACAAAGTTCATTGCAGATATTCGAAGTGCTCTTTATGCATCAAAAATCATATCCTACGCTCAAGGATTTATGCTACTCCGTGCCGCAGCTAGCGATTATGAATGGAAACTAAAATACGGTGAAATAGCATTAATGTGGCGAGGCGGATGCATCATACGAAGTCAATTCCTTGGCAAAATCAAAGAAGCATTTGATAAACGCAAACGCTTACCAAACTTACTTCTCGACCCGCACTTTAAACGTGAAATTCGCAAGTGCCAAAAAGGATGGCGCAACGTAGTTGCCACTGCAGCTAAAAAAGGCATACCCGCCCCAGCATTCTCAACTGCACTTAATTTTTTTGATGCATTTCGAAATGAACGACTGCCAGCAAACCTGCTTCAAGCTCAACGAGATTATTTCGGAGCGCATACTTACGANCGCATAGATCGTGAACGAGGTGAATTTTTCCATACTAACTGGACAGGACGAGGCGGNAATGTGTCATCAACAACATACGATGCTTAAACCATGAGTGATTCAGCACAAAGTCTTCGAGATTTTAAACCCAAACATGACTTCTTTATCGGGATAGACTCCGATGGATGCGTATTTGATTCAATGGAGATTAAACATAAAGAGTGTTTTACTCCAATGTTTGTAAAACATCATAAATTACAGGCAGTAAGCAAATACGCTCGTGAAGTTTGGGATTTTGTTAATCTTTACTCAAAAACACGAGGGGCAAATAGATTTCCGGCACTTGTTCGTGCTCTAAATCTTCTTAGAGAACGAAGTGAAGTAAAGGCAAGAAAAGTTAATGTCCCCTCTTACCCCGCTTTAGAAGATTGGATTAAAAGAGAATCTAAACTTGGAAATGCAACGCTTGCCGCAGAGGTTGATGGTGGCAATGAAGATTTATCCCATATTAAGATATGGTCNGACGCCATAAATGAACAAGTATCAGATATTGTACACGGCGTTCCACCATTTCCTTTATTACAAGAAACTCTTGATAAATCACTTAATAAAGCTGACATGATGGTCATATCCCAAACACCATGTGATGCCCTTGAAAGAGAATGGGCAGAACATGATATCTCTAAATACGTTGAAATAATTGCTGGCCAGGAGATGGGAACAAAGACTGAACACCTAAAATATTCGGCTGTGAACAAATATGATTCTAACAAGATTTTAATGATTGGAGATGCCCCGGGTGACCATAAAGCAGCAAAAGATAACGAAGTATTATTTTATCCAATTATACCAGGTAATGAAGAACATTCTTGGGAACGACTTTACACAGAAGCTTTAGATCGTTTCTTCGCTGGCACATACGAAGGCGAATACGAAGAAAAACTTTTCTCTGAATTTGATAATTCACTTCCCGAAAAACCGAATTGGTAACCCGCAGCTAAGATATTATTAAGAAAGAGGACCTGTATGCTCCTCATNTATATTGTTTTATAATACCGACTAACTTCCCTTGACACATTGTCGNAGTTCACGGATTTTAGGTCAGTNATTGTGAATTNGGCTTAATAATAAAAGCCANCTATTTTCCCTATTAAATATTTATATCAATGATTGCATCAAATGATTCATTCGAACGTTCAAGTCGAGATCAGCTGCCAAATTCAGCAAAAGTCTATATAAATGGGGAAATATATAAGGATATTCGCGTGCCTATGCGTGAAATATATCTTAATCCTACAAAGACAATTAACGGAGATATAGAAGAAAATAAACCAATACGAGTATATGACACAAGTGGGCCTTGGGGCGACCCCGGTTTTGAAGGAAAGGCTGAAGATGGACTTCCCGCTCTTCGAGATAATTGGATACGCCAACGCAAGGATGTAGAAGAATACAAAGGACGAGAAATTAAACCTATAGATAATGGTTACCTATCGAAAACGCATGCTGAAAATGCAACTCAAAGCGAAAAGTCAAATCGTCTCAGAGAATTTCCAAATTTAAATAGGAGCCCATTAAGAGCTAAAAANAATCATCCAGTCACTCAGCTTTGGTATGCTCGCCAAGGAATAATTACTCCAGAGATGGAATACATTGCTATCCGAGAAAATATGGGCTTAACAGAACTACGTAAGCAAGCACCAGCTAACGATCTGCAGCACCAGCATGACGGCAATCCTTGGGGAGCAAAGATACCAAAAACAATTACACCAGAATTCGTACGAAATGAAGTAGCACAAGGAAGAGCTATTATNCCGGCAAACATCAATCATCCAGAGATTGAGCCAATGATTATAGGACGAAATTTTCTTGTCAAAATAAACGCAAATATTGGCAACTCTGCTGTTGCTTCAAGCATTGAAGAAGAAGTNGAGAAAATGAGATGGGCCACGAAGTGGGGAGCAGATACAGTTATGGACTTATCAACAGGCAAAAATATTCATGCCACACGAGAATGGATAGTCCGTAATTCATCAGTACCTATCGGCACCGTACCTATTTATCAAGCACTTGAAAAAGTAAATGGACGAGCCGAAGAATTAACATGGGAAATTTTCCGTGACACTCTTATTGAACAAGCCGAGCAAGGGGTTGATTATTTTACAATTCACGCAGGAGTATTACTTAAATTTATACCATTAACAGCCAAGAGAATGACCGGCATCGTAAGTCGAGGTGGNTCTATTATGGCAAAATGGTGTCTCGCACATCACAAAGAAAACTTCCTCTATACACACTGGGATGATATTTGCGCAATAATGGCTAAATACGACGTCAGCTTCAGCATTGGGGACGGACTACGCCCGGGTTCTATAGCAGATGCGAATGACGAAGCTCAATTTGGTGAATTAGAGGTGCAAGGCGACTTAACAAAAAGAGCTTGGGATCACGGAGTGCAAGTTATGAATGAAGGCCCAGGACACGTCCCTATGCATATGATTCAAGAAAACATGACAAAACAATTNGAATGGTGTCATGAAGCTCCATTTTANACGCTAGGGCCATTAACCACAGACATTGCTCCAGGTTACGATCATATCACAAGTGGTATTGGCGCAGCCATGATCGGTTGGTACGGCTGTGCTATGCTTTGCTATGTAACACCAAAAGAACACCTTGGTTTACCTAATAAAAAAGATGTTAAAGAAGGTGTAATAACTTATAAAATCGCAGCTCACGCAGCCGACCTAGCCAAAGGACATCCTGGTGCCCAATACCGTGACAATGCACTAAGTAAAGCACGATTCGAATTTCGCTGGGAAGATCAATTTAATCTTGGTCTAGACCCCGAACGTGCCCAGGAGTTTCACGACGAAACCTTACCAGCTGACGGGGCTAAGCAGGCTCATTTCTGTAGTATGTGTGGTCCTAATTTCTGCTCTATGAAAATCACAGAAGATGTCAGGAAATACGCTGCCGAAAAAGGCATAACTGAAGACCAAGCCTTAGAACAAGGCATGCAAGAAAAATCAAAACAGTTCAATAATCAAGGCTCTGAAGTATATTCAAAAGTCTGATACTCAAATAGCGATTTATTTGCGTTTATTTTTTTTCCGCTTTGAAGAAGCTGAATTTTTTTCAGATTCTCCCGTTAGGTTTTTTAGTTCATTAACCTGATCACGNAGAAGGGCAGCTTTTTCGAATTCTAATTTTTCAGCAGCGCTGATCATTTCTGCTTCTAGTTCACGAATTGTTTCTACAACATCGTAACCATCTGTTTCAATTTTAGATGAGATAACTGATTTATTATTTCCAAATCTATCCCCTAAACGTTCCTCAATAGGGCGGCTAACACTTGTTGGAACTATTCCGTGTTTATTATTATATGCAATCTGGCGTTTTCGACGATAGCTAGACACTTTTAAAAATTCTTTAATACTACGGGTCTCATCATCAGCATAAAGTATCACTTTCCCATTTAGATGTCGTGCAGCACGTCCAGCAGTCTGTATTAAGCTAGTAGTAGACCTTAAAAAGCCTTCTTTATCAGCATCCAGAATTGCAACAAAAGAGACCTCTGGAATATCAAGTCCTTCTCGTAATAAATTAATACCTACAAGTACATCAAATTCACCTTTTCGCAATTCACGCAGTATCTCTACACGCTCAATTGCACCGATATCACTGTGAAGGTAGTTAACATTAATCCCAATTTCAGAGAGATAATCAGATAACTCTTCTGCAGTTCTCTTGGTTAAAGTTGTAACAAGGACTCTTTCTCCTTTATCCACACATTTTCGAGTCTCTTCAATTAAATCATCAATTTGCCCTTTAAGCGGCTTAATAATAATTTTTGGATCGACCAAGCCAGTAGGTCTAACTATCTGCTCGACTACCTTCCCTTTCGACAAAATGATTTCCTGCTTGGCCGGGGTCGCACTAACATAAATAGTCTGATTTTGTAACGCTTGAAACTCTTGATAATTTAATGGCCTATTATCTAAAGCACTTGGCAAACGGAACCCGTGCTCAACTAGGACAGTTTTTCTTGAACGATCGCCAGCGAACATCCCTCCAATTTGCGGGACTGTTGCGTGAGACTCATCAATAACAAGCAGAAAATCTTTTGGAAAAAAATCAAGTAAAGTACTAGGACGGGAACCAGGGGGGCGAGCACTCAAATGTCTTGAATAATTTTCAATACCTGAACAAAAGCCCATTTCCATCATCATCTCCAAATCATACTCTGTTCGCATTTTTATGCGCTGAGACTCAAGCAGTTTCTTCTCTTTCTCTAACTCTAAAATACGATCCTCTAANTCTTTACGTATTCCTTTTGATGCGCGTTTAATATTTTCCATAGGAGTAACAAATTGCTTTCCAGGGAAAATGATCACGCCAGGCAATTCCTCTAACTTATTTCCAGTTAGAGGATCAAATCTTGTAATACAATCTATCTCATCACCAAAAAACTCCACGCGAACACCCTCCTCTAACTCTGCCGGGCGAACCTCTACAGTATCACCTCGCACACGAAAATTGCCTCTTTCAAATTTCACATCATTTCGTTCGTATTGAATTTCTACTAATCGTGAAAGAAACCTCTCTCTACTCAATTCTTCACCAACCGCCAACCTTACTACCATATTCTCAAAATCTCGCTTCTCTCCAACTCCATAGATACAAGAAACACTTGCCACCACAATCACATCTNTTCGAGATAACAATGAACTCATAGCAGACAATCGCAATCTCTCAATTTCATCATTAATACTTGAATCTTTTTCTATGAAAGTATCTGTCTGAGGTATGTATGCTTCGGGTTGATAATAATCAAAATAACTAACGAAATACTCTACAGCATTTTCNGGAAAAAACCCCTTGAACTCCGAATATAGCTGGGCAGCCAAGGTTTTATTATGTGAAATAATTAATGTAGGCTTATGAATATTCTGAATTACATTTGCGACTGTGAATGTTTTACCAGAACCCGTTACCCCNAGTAATGTCTGATGTTCTANGCCAGACAGAAGCCCGTCAGTTAGATCTCTAATAGCCTTAGGCTGATCGCCTGCCGGATCAAAAACTGAATGTAGCTTGAATAGTTTTTCTCCCACNTACCAATACAAATNCCCTTACCTAAGCTTAGCTAAAATCCCAAGATATTGATGTGAAANAATTGGAAAATTAGATTCAGATGGAAATATACAAAATTATTTATTCCAAATATTATTATTTAATCTTAACTGATTTATCACCTTAATATCTGCTGCTGGAAAATTATATCTCGTAAGATCTCTACGATTAATCCATTGAAATTCTGAGCATTGAATTGTTTTCGGATTTCCACTAGACAAACTACAAATGAAGAATTTAATAAGCACTGTCTTTTCAGAATAACGGTGTAAAACCTCTTCAAACTCATAACCAACTTTAATTTTTACACCTAGCTCTTCCTTAATCTCCCGCTTCAAACAAATCTCATATGATTCTCCGAATTCAAGCTTTCCTCCTGGAAATTCCCACATACCCCCTAAATGACTATTTTCAGGACGCTTAGCAATAAGAAGCTTTCCATCTTTAAAGACCAAACCAGCGGCCACTTTAACGGGTTTAACGACCAATGCTTTTATAAGTAAATCCTAATTCTTCAACAGCTATCGGATCAAATAAATTTCGACCATCAAAAATAATAGGAGCAGTCATAGCTTCTTTAGCTTTAACCAAATTCAATTCCTTAAATTGTGGCCATTCAGTCGCAACAACTAAAGCATCACAGCCCTTCGAAACATCATCCATATCATCAATGTAATAAACTCCATCATCCGGCAATACATCTTTAGCTTTATTCATTGCTTTCGGATCATAAACGCGAAGAGAAGCTCCTTCTTTGAGTAGTCGATGACAAATATCTATAGCTGGTGACATTCGAACATCATCTGTATTTTGCTTAAAAGCTAATCCCAAAACACCAATAGTCTTNCCTTTAAGAATCCAAAGCGTATCAGTAATTTTTTTTACAAACCGATCCATTTGGGTAGCATTTATTTTTTGAACTTCCTTTAACAAACCAAAATCATAACCNAGCTCATCACTTATACGAATAAAGGCACTTAAATCCTTAGGAAAACAACTACCACCAAAACCAAGCGATGCATTAAGAAATCTTCGTCCAATCCTATCGTCCATCCCTATACCGTTCGCAACCTCTTCAACATTTGCACCTGATGCCTCACAAATTGCAGCTACTGCATTAATATAAGAAATCTTCATGGCTAAAAATGAATTTGCAGCATGTTTAATTAGCTCAGCAGAATTAATATCCGTGAAAATAACTGGGGCGTTGAAGGGCTTATAAATTTTTTGCATTGCTTCATTAGGCCGATTAGATGTAGTGCCTATAACCACNCGATCTGGATTCATTAAATCCTCCACTGCAAAACCCTCACGCAGAAACTCAGGATTACTTACAACATCAAAATCACAATCTGCTTGGCAATAACGCTTAATGGTATCCGCAACCTTTTCCCCTGTCTTTACAGGCACNGTACTTTTATCAACAATAATTTTATATGAAGTCATGCAGTCCGCTATTTCTCGTGCTACACGTTCTATGAAACTTAAATCTACAGCCCCATCATCAAGCGGTGGAGTAGGAACAGCTATGAAAATTATATCTGATTTCTCTACNCCTTCAACTGTACTTGAAGTAAANAAAAGCCTATTTGCTGCAACGTTTCTTTCAACTAACTCTTCAAGCCCTGGCTCATAAATAGGAATACCCCCACTTTGCAGTAACTGAATTTTTTCTTCATCACAATCGACACATATAACATTATGACCAACTTCTGAAAAACATGCGCCCGTAACTAGNCCAACATAACCAGTACCTATTATCGAAATATTCACAGAGANGAAAAAATCTTACTTCTGATCTACAGNAGCCGGNNCAGNTAGCTCTATATTANTGTTTTTTAGATTCNCACCTTTAGATGCCTTGTCACNATCCAATTCNACTTTTGCTGGAATTGGACGAGAAGGNAGACCTGCTAGTTCCACTTTGGCAGCCTCCAATAATGAAGATGTACGCTGCCTGATTGATGCAACAGTAGAGTTTGTAAGGTTTTGATATTTTTTTATAGCATCTGCAGTNTCACCTTCAGTTTCTTTACAAATCGCTTGCCCAAGTAANGCTTCTTCAANCCAATTTCCATCTGACTTATATTTTGACAAATAAGATTCAAAACGATTTTTAGCAGTATCATATTCCCCCTCTTGAAGAGCTATGTTAGCGCTTAAAATTAATGCTCTCTCTCCAACTGAATTATCCGGATATTTCATATGCACCCCATTTAACTCGAGGGCCATTTGTATTAAATTAGTCGTATTTGATGATATAGCACCATGCAAATCTTTTTCAGCAGCACTAGCAGATTCTGCTCCCCTACTAATCATCCAATTGTAAACCGCCACGCTTACAAGAATAACTAAAGCGGCATTAAGCAGTAGTCGCCAATTTTTCGCGAACCACTCTTCACCGTTCATTAAAATATCTGAATCACCTGTTTCACTCATAATAAAAATGGGGGGGAATCATTTGCGCCGCATACAAAAACACAAGCCAAAAATAAGATAATAACGACTATAAATTAGACTTTAAACACAAACTGCCTTAAGAATTAAAATATAATAACACTCTGAAAATAGCCCCCTAAAACATATTAATTAAAAATATTATGAGTATATGCTTTCAATAGGAGGAGAAAACTTGGTTAGATTAACTCCTTCTACTGCATTTTCGTATTCTTCTAAAGATGGAATTCTTCCAAGAATTGCAGAAAGAACAACGACAGGTGTAGAAGCTAATAATGACTCACCTTTTTTTCGATCTGAATCCGCTACAACACGCCCCTGAAAAAGACGTGTAGAAGTGGCTAATACAGTATCCCCTTTTTCCGCTTTCTCCTGGTTCCCCATACACAAGCTACATCCTGGCCTTTCGAGATACATCATGTTCTCATACTCAGTACGCGCATTGTTTTTTGGTGCATCGTCATTAAATTCAAACCCCGAGTATCTCTGCAAAACATCCCAGTCACCTTCAACCTTAAGCTCATCTATTATGTTATAAGTAGGAACTGCAACAACTAAAGGGGCTTTAAATTCAACTTTCCCATTGTTTGCTTCGAGATTTCTAAGCATTTTAGCAAGAATTTTAAGATCTCCTTTATGAACCATACATGAACCCACAAATCCTAGATCTACTTTTTTTGTTCCTTCATAAAAGGACAACGCCCTGATTGTATCATGCGTATATCTCTTTGAAACATCCTCATTATAGACATCAGGATCAGCAATCATCGGCTGNGAAATCAAACCTAAATCAACCTCAAACTCTGCATAGTACTTTGCATTCGAATCTGGAGCTAAAGGTGGATTTTTTCCTGACCTGATATCTGCAATTCTAATATTTGCTTTATCAATTAGACCTTGCAGAACATGAGATTCATTATCCATTCCTTTATCAATCATTATACTTATCCTGCTTTTTGCAATTTCTAATGATTCAATTAATGTCTCATTATTGGATATACAGATAGACGCCTTTGCTTTCATTTCGGCTGTCCAATCCGTGAATGTAAAGGCTTTGTCAGCTAGCAGTGTTCCTATATGAACCTCAATGATACGACCTTGAAAAACATTTTCTCCACCAAATTTATCCAACATTTGGGATTGTGTCGCATGCACAACATCACGGAAATCCAAGTTGGCCATCATTTCGCCTTTAAAGGTAACTTTAACGGATTCAGGGATAGGCATAGATACCTCTCCTGTTGCAAGAGCAAGGGCAACAGTTCCGGAGTCAGCTCCGAATGCTACCCCCTTAGACATTCTAGTGTGAGAATCTCCACCAATAATAACCCACCAATCATCAATTGTTAGATCATTTAAAACCTTGTGGATCACATCTGTCATTGCATGGTACTCACCTTTTGGATCTCGACCGGTAATCAGACCAAACTCATTCATAAACTTCATAAGCCTGGGAGTATTTTCCTGTGATCTCTTATCCCATACAGAAGCAGTATGACAACCTGACTGGTAAGCTCCATCTACTATTGGCGAAATAATAGTAGCAGCCATAGCCTCTAATTCTTGAGAAGTCATGAGCCCCGTAGTATCTTGGGATCCCACAATATTTACCCTAACACGAACATAGGAACCAGCATGCAAAGATTCTTCTGAATTCGAACCTAAAACATTTCTATTAAANATCTTTTCAACAGCTGTCAGCCCTTGATCTTTATGAGAAATTTCTTTTGATGGAGCATATACTTCAGGTATTTCAATATCTAATAAATTAGCAGCGAATGCCTGCAATTTTTTACCAAATACTACAGCGTAAGANCCCCCNGCCCTAATAAACTCCATTTTTTGAGGNGTAAAAGATGCAGAAATATCCCGAACTTCTTCGCCNTCTTTATATAGCTTTTTATTTTTTGTATTTATTGTAAGGACTGTACCTGTTTTTACAGAGTATACTTCTTCAAGAATTGGTTCGCCGTTTGAATCCAAAATAGTTTTACCGCTTGAATCCTTTTTCTTTTCCCAATTTTTAAGATCAATGCCAATACCTCCGGTAACACTTACTGTTGTCAAAAAAATGGGGGAAATGCCATTAGTGCCAGCTACAATTGGAGCGAAGTTTATAAACGGAACATATGGACTGGCTTGTTTACCACACCACAATGCAACATTGTTAATCCCAGACATTCTTGAAGATCCTACACCCATCGTCCCTTTTTCGGCTATTAGCATTACAATCTTATCAGGATGCTTCTCCTTGAGTGAAATGAGTTCTTGTTGAAGGTCAACATTGTGATCAAACATACACTGACCATGNAGTTCACGATCTGATCTTGAATGAGCATCGCCACCAGGAGAAAGGAAATCAGTTGAAATATCACCTACACCTGCAACATATGAAACAACTTTAACTTCTTCTTCAACTTCTGGAAGCTCAGTAAAAAATTCAGCATTTGAATAACTAACTATAATTTCTTCAGCAATATCATTTTTATTTTTATACGCTTCCTCTAACCTATCCATATCATCTTCATAAAGAAAAACCTGAGTCTTTAGTATTTTAGCGGCTTCTTTTGCAATATGTTGATCATCTCCTAAAGCCAAATCAATCAGCACCTCAACAGAGGGACCACCTTTCATATGTGACAACAGCTCAAAAGCAAAATCGGGCATAATTTCATNCAATGAAATACNACCCAGAATAATATCTTTTAGGAATTTAGCTTTAACTCGTGCTGCACTCGTGGTTCCAGGTAAAACATTATATATAAAATAATTAATAGAATCTTTCCTGTCAGGATGATTTATATCTTTTATCTGATCAATAATTTGACTTAGTAATTTGCCATCATCAATTGGCTTAGGATTAAGCCCTTGATTTTTGCGCTCTTCGATCTCAGCCAAATATTTTGTGTAAGCACTCATAGTACAGTCAAAACAACAATGATATTAATAATAATATTTTTACAAACTACATGAAAATTTATTATGGGCATAAAAAATAATTTCATGAAAATAGCTCCAAAACGACAAGGGTCGCGTTGTAAAAAAAGAATGAATTGCTAATGCCCCTATGTCAACGAAACCGCTTATAAAATATTACGCAATAAATATGCGCTTAAAGTGCCGGTCATACAAATTCTCCGTAACATTTTTACCAACCACATCAGCATTAATCTTCAGTAAATCGATATAACGAGAACCCTCTTTTGCAGCAAGCTTAAAGGCAATATGTAGCAACTGACGAAAATGCTGATTGAAGTCGGGATGATCTTGCACATGCCTAAGGCTATTAGCATATTGATCACCACTCCAATCGTTAACTCTCTCTGAACTAGGCAATTGATTCACGTCAATATCAATTACCGAAGCGTATGGGCTACAAAGAGTATCAACATTTTCAAGTGCACTGGAATAAATATTCTTGGCTAATGCCAAACCTTCCCCGCCAGCTTCTGCCAAGCCAATGAGCTCCTCAAGCCAAGTTGTACCGGCCGTCTTAAGGTGAACTCCAGCACCAGTTCGTCTCAAGGCATTTCCAATAATGGGATAAATAGAAAATTTATCACTACCGCTATGCACACTCAGTTTTAGATTTTCAGGCAGCCCATATTTTTTAATTGCATGGTTAATTACTGCAAGATCATCATTAAATTCTTTTTCAAACTGAACAAGGTCACCAACATAATCAACTCCCTTATTAAATCTACCTGTAAACTTCGGCGCGATTGTCTGCAGCTTAACATCTTGATCTGCTAATGCAGCGAGAATTATGAGCAACTCAGGTGGAGTTTGTGGGGAATCAGTCTCATCCATTGACACTTCGGCAATAAACTTACTTTTATGAGATTCTATGTGCCGGTAAATTTTTCCAGCAGCTTGAACCGAAAAAAGNTATTTAGTGACAACTTCCTCTACATATTNCCGAGATATTTCNAAAGGCTTATCTATACCGTCAATACAAATACTACCTACCAGCTCGGGATGCCGAACAATAAAATCCTCTATTACATCCGCTTTAGTTGCCTCGCCAATATAGTCTGCAACGTCAATTGTAAAAAAATCAGAACACTCAAGATACCTGTCAACGGTATCCATATTGATATGGTCCGCATCTACATGCCAGCCCTTATCCCAGCCGACAGNATCGACAGCCGCCTCAGCGGCATCGAACACGCTCTGAGGTTCTGACCCTATAAAATCATGTTCGCGGTTAGATTTATTCCAGACCGGCACAATATCGACACCATCATTTGCAAGTTGAACAAAGGCCTGAAGTTGNGCCTTAGCCTGATGAGCAAATCGATCACCTACCCCAATGGTGTATTTTTCTAAAATCAGCATATCAAAAGCTCTGTTAATTTACGTGAAGGCCGAGTTTGAAACAAACAAAATGCCTATAACTNATTATTCACATAATTCTAAATTAATACACATGACAGTTTGACATTTCATANATATGACCGTTACACAACCTGCATGCGAATTTTTATTACAATNNTTTTCACTTCGCTTACTTTAATTAGCCAAGCAGCTGAAGTAATGAAACCCAACATNATAGTCATCATGGCTGACGACCTNGGATATGGAGATATTGGCTGTTACGGGGCAAAACCCAAGAATCTAAAAACACCAAATATTGACAAATTAGCAGCCAACGGACTTCGTTTTACAAGCGGCTACTGTTCTGCTTCAACTTGCACCCCAACACGATTTTCATTTTTAACTGGAAAATATGCATTTCGACAAAAGAATACAGGAATTGCCCCTCCTAATGGACCTGCAATCATCCAACCAGGTGTAGTAACTCTTCCCTCACTAATGAAAAAAGCTGGTTATGCCACTGCTGTTATCGGNAAGTGGCACCTCGGATTAGGCGGAACAAACGGACCTGACTGGAACGGTGAACTAAAGCCTGGTCCACTTGATATTGGNTTTGATTATTGCTATCTACTCCCAACCACCAATGACCGAGTCCCACAGGTCTATGTTGAAAATAGTCATGTTAAGAATCTTGACCCTAATGATCCCATATGGGTAGGGCGAAAAAAACCNAANCNNNANCACCCAACAGGNATAACNCANCGNAGNTNANTAAAAATGGACTGGAGNCATGGNCACAATTCAACCATACACAATGGNATTAGCCGTATCGGCTTTTACACGGGAGGAAAAAGCGCACGTTTTAGAGACGAAGACTTGGCTGACGAGTGGGTAAAACAGTCGAATAAATGGATCAAAGCAAACAAAGATAATCCATTCTTCCTTTTTTTCTCATCACATGACCTTCATGTACCTCGTATTCCACATGAACGCTTTCGTGGGTCATCTGCACTAAGCTATCGCGGTGATGTAATAGTGCAACTTGATTGGTGTGTCGGTGAATTAGTAAAAACTCTTGATCANCTACAATTATCCGATAACACAATGATTGTTTTTTGTTCTGATAATGGCCCAGTNGGTGATGACGGNTATAAGGACGAAGCTCTTGAGAAAATGGCTGACCACGATCCAAACGGTCCGTTCACAGGAGGTAAATACAGCATTCTAGAAGGAGGCACTCGAACACCTTTCATTACTTATTGGCCAGGGAAAATCAAACGAGGAATTTCTGAAAAGATCGTTTGCACCATCGACATGGCAGCCAGCTTCGCTGCACTTACTGGCACAAAACTTCCAAAGACCGCGTGCCCCGACAGTTTTAATGTTATTGAAGCTCTGTTAGGCAACGAGGGAGCTAAAGGACGTAAAAACCTCGTTCAACAGGATAATGGCAAAGGCGGGAACTATGGCTTTAGAGCTGGGAAATGGAAGCTACAACGCCACGACTCAAAACGAAAACGTAATGTTATCGTCACTAAAAAGCTAGCGAACTCACCTACCACTCGCTTCGCATTGTTTGATCTTGAAAAAGATATCGAAGAAAAAAACGATGTATCAAAAAAACACCCAAAGGTATTCGCAAGAATGAAACAAGAATTACAACAAATCATCGACACCGAAAAAAGCCGCCCCTAAATGATTCAACTTCTATAAGAACCAGCCCCTCAAAATTCCAACCATTTCCAAGGCGCAAAATTGTGCAACACTAATTCGACTCTTCCGTCTCTAATTTCCAGTACAGACAAACTTGCATAATCGACTTCAAATCGATCCATTGAAGCGAATGGTTCTTTCAGTAAAAGAGACAATAACATTCGAATAACACCACCGTGACAAAATACCAAGGTATCCTCTTGATATCCATCTCTTAGAATTAGATCAAGGCTGTTTTTAATACGCAATTGATATGCATTAATTGGCTCGGCATCCGGGATAGTCCCATTCTGCAAATGCTCAAGCCAATCGATTGCATTCTCACCAAATTTATCTTTAATTTCATGCCACTTACAACCAGTCCAAACACCGAAATCGACTTCACATAGATCTTCTAGTTCGACAGCTGTTTGGTTAAGCGCTTTAAGCAATGGGGCTGCGGTCTGCCTAACTCTAACCATAGGACTTCGATATATTCGATCGAAAGAACGCTCCCTAAGAAAATTAGCTAAATGCTTTGCTTGTTTGTGGCCAAGCGGTGACAGCTCCATATCAATTCTTCCACCAAACACCTGATGATACTCACAATCAACCTCCCCATGACGTATCAAATGAAGCCTGGTTGGCCTCTCTCGGCTAGACATAATTAATTAACCCGCTGCAATAGCAGTTTTCTGCAAACCTAATAATTCACCAATACCTTTCCTGCCATGCTTCAGCATGACAGATAATTCCGCATCGTTAAANGTGTCCTTTTCACCAGTACCTTGTAATTCGATAAATTCACCCTCTGCATTCATCACAAGATTCATATCTACTTCGGCGGCCACATCTTCAACATACGGCAAATCTAAAACTGGCACGTTATTAACCACTCCAACACTAACGGCAGCAACAGGAGATATGATAGGATCTATCTTCATTAATCCCTCTGCCTTTAATTTGGATAAAGCCAAAGACAAAGCTACGTAAGCTCCAGTTATCGAAGCCGTACGAGTCCCTCCATCAGCTTGCAACACATCGCAATCTATCCAAACGGTTCTCTGTCCAAGCTTAGTTAAGTCTAAAGCTGCTCGCATCGAACGGCCAATCAAACGCTGAATCTCCTGAGAGCGACCGTCAATCTTGCCTTTTGAGCTATCTCGTCTTTTGCGGTCCAAAGTAGAATACGGAAGCATCGAGTATTCAGCTGTAATCCATCCACCCTCAACCCCCTGAGCTTTCATCCAGCGTGGCACATCCTCTTCTATAGTCGCACAACAAATTACACGTGTATCCCCCCATTCAATAAGGGTTGAACCCGTAGCATGTGGTGCAATATTATTTTTAAACACCACNGTACGGAGCTGATCATCCTTGCGTCCATCCGGTCGCTGATTAGAACTCAAAACTTCCTCGGTCATCACCGAGCAACTTACAACTTGAAGAATCTAAACTCAATGATAATGCCGCGGATGATCCTTTCCAACATCGAAATATTTCGTGGCTGATTCAAGACAACCTCCAGTATCAAGTTGCCCGACACAGCCTCTATAAATCTCCTGCCAAGGCGTCTGGTTCCGAATTTCAGGTGGAGTAAAGTTTTTTCGACGCCTTTCAAGTTCTTCATCTGATATAAGCAAATCAACACGACATTTATTTAAATCAATCTTCACTTTATCATCTGATTCAAGTAACGCAATATTCCCCCCTGCAGCAGACTCGGGAGCAATATTTAATATGCTCGGACTAGCTGATGTTCCACTTTGTCTACCATCCCCCATTGTCGGCAAAGTTCGAACACCTTGCTTAAGCAAATAGTCTGGCGGCTGCATATTTACTACTTCACCAGAACCCGGATAGCCAATTGGTCCACAGCCTCGAATAGCCAAAATACATGAATCATCAATCATTAAAGATGGATCATTGATTCTTTCGCGATAGTCCTCTGGACCTTCAAAAACTACAACCCGCGCAGTAAAAACATTCTCGTTCCCAGATTCAGAAAGATATCTGGCACGAAANTCTTCACTGATTACGCAAGTTTTTATCAATGCGGCTTCGAACAGNTTTCCACTTANNACAAGAAAACCAGCCTTATCTTTCATTGGCTTTTTNTGNGCATAAATCACCTCATGATTCGCTTCTGGCGTATTCTTATNGTTTTCCGATACAGACTTTCCAGAAACTGTCATTNCATCTCCATGGACAAGGCCTGCATCGAGCAGCTCTCGAAACACNCCNGGCACNCCGCCTGCACGATGAAATGACTCTCCAAGATANTNTCCTGCTGGCTGACANTTAACCAGCAAAGGAACATCATANCCTATNTTTTGCCANTCCTGTAAAGTCAGNCTNACGTTAAGATGNCGAGCAATAGCTGTAAGATGAATNGGACAGTTCGTTGANCCTCCAATNGCCGTATTTACTACAATGGCATTCTCAAATGCCTTACGAGTCATNACTTTANNNGGCGTCAANTCCTCNTGAACCATTTCAACAATTCGCCTGCCAGTGCGATATGCCATCTGACCTCNTTCNCGGTAAGCAGCAGGAATTGCNGCACAACCAGGCAAGGACATTCCCANNGCCTCNGCCAAGGAGTTCATAGAAAGAGCCGTCCCCATAGTATTACAATGCCCAACACTAGGAGTTGATGCAGCAACTTGCTCCAAGAACTCTTCCATGCCAATTTCTCCTTCAGCNAATAACTTATTTCCTTCCCANACCATTGTCCCTGAACCCGCCAATGCGCCTTTATACCACCCATCAAGCATCGGACCTCCAGATTGAACTATTGCTGGAAGATTCATCGTAGCCGCAGCCATCAAACACGCAGGTGTAGTCTTATCACATCCAGTGGTGAGCACCACGCCATCAAACGGATAACCNTGCAACACCTCTACAATACCAAGGTAAGCTAAATTCCGATCTAAAGCAGCCGCTGGCCTTCTACAACTCTCTTGAATAGGGTGAACGGGAAAAACAAATGGGATACCACCAGAATCTCGAATTCCTGCTTTGACTCTTTCAACGGTTTCAAGATGCCCCCTATTGCATGGGGCGATGTCATTACCAACTTGCGCTATCCCAATTATAGGCTTACCAGCACGTAACTCTTCCGGGGTAATGCCATAATTCAAAAAACGCTCAATATNGATAACAGTACCGTCTGGGTGCGCAGGGTTATTAAACCACTCCTCACTTCGAAGTCGATTAGCTGTTTTCTTTGAATCACTCATTTGTCTTTAAATCTTAAGCCATNATCTATCACATGTCAGCAAGCTTAATACGTAATGCAGCTTGCCAACACCTATCATCTCAGGGACATTNCTAAAAATGTTTAGCCTTAAAGGAAAGAGAGCCATCGTAACAGGGGCTGGATCAGGAATCGGTCAATCAACAGCTATCGCATTTGCCAAACAAGGAGCAATTGTAAGCCTATTGGAAATTAATATTGAAGCTGCAAATGAAACAGTTGAAAAAATTCGTATTAATGGAGGACAAGCCGAAGCCGCAGAGTGCGACGTAACTGATCATGACCAAGTTCAAGAAGTGTTCGACAAACTTTGTGCCGATCATGGAGGATTAGATTGCCTCATAAATAACGCCGGNATAGCNCATGTTGGNAANATCTTNAANACNGANGAAAAAGACTTTGACCGNGTCATGAACGTTAACTTAAAAGGAGTCTTNAATTGTNTAAAAGGNGGCGTTCGACAAATGGTAAAAAGCGGNGGNGGTGCNATCGTTAATATTGCCTCAACNGTGGCTACAATGGCAATTAATGANCGTCTNGCTTACAGCACTAGTAAAGGAGGGGTNCTCGCCATGACNTATTCTGTGGCNAAGGANCACTTGCNTGANAAAATTCGNTGCAANGCNATTCANCCAGGCCGTATTCANACACCTTTTGTTGATGGTTTTATTGCCNANAATTATCCAGAGAACCAAGAAGAAATTTTTCGAAAACTTTCTGATTACCAACCACTTGGACGAATGGGAAAACCGGAAGAAGTTGCAGCAATGGCTGTATTTTTATGTAGTGATGAGGCTTCGTTTATCACAGGTTCACCGTTTGCTGTTGATGGTGGAACTCTTTACGTTCGCTAAGCTTTTAATTCATGTGCAAGACTGCTTTAATTACACCAGTTTCAGGCTTAAGCCAAGTTTGAAAACTTT
>PAOJ01000019.1 GCA_002708005.1 Verrucomicrobiales bacterium
GAATTCGTGATCTTAAACAAGCTTCAGATGTTGTGTTCCATTTTTCCAATGAGGAAGTCATGCAGATTGCAGGAGGTGAAATTAGTTTGAATAAAGCTTTAGAACTAGCTAACCGGCATCTATGTGAATCAGTTTTAGGATTGAGCCGTATGTTGATTGAACCAGGACATTTAAATGTATCATTTGGTGATCTTCAGGCTTCTATGAAAGGGCTGCATAGTCTTGGGTCTACATTATGTGTTGAGGGTGCTGGTGAAGACCTTGCTGCGGATGCTATTCAAAAAATATTGTCTCATCCTGCTGCAAGAAAGGGAAAAGCATTAAGTGAAGCGACAACTTTATTGATGCATTTGACTGGTGGTGAAAACTTATCACTGAATGAAATTAATACTGTTGTTGAATCTATTTGTTCACACGCTTCATCTAATGATTTAATAGTTGGAGCATCGGGAAATGGAAGTGATAATGTTTTGAAAGTAATTTTGGTTATTGTTCATGAGGTAAAAGATTCTATAACGGATGCAAATACATCGAAAAATCTTAAATCAAATGAACCGCTTGATTTAAGTTATCCTGAAAATTTTATGCCATCGGGAGAGAACAGTTACATAGGTTTAGGCGCTGAATCAAAAGGTTCAAATCGAGTTAGATTTGCATATACTCCACCAGCGCCATCTGTGGAAACTATTACTCCAGAAATGAAGGATAGTTTATTAGAGGCTGCTGCAAGCCAAGAGCCTAGCCGTAAAAAACGAAAAGAAATTAAACAAGAAATGCTGCCATTAGAGGTAGTTTCAAAGGGACGTTTTGAAAAAAGCGAACCGACTATCCATAAGGGTGAAGACCTTGATCAGCCAACGTATATTCGACGCGGAATGTTGCTCAATTGATTTTTTTAGAAAGGTTGATTTTATTTATTTGGAGGTAAACCTTCAGCAACAAGCCTAAATCCAGTATGATTTAGTCCTGTATCGGGGCTTGTTTTCATCCGAGCTGAAGGTCGATAACCAGTACAATAAAGTTCGCTGCAAAGAAACGAACCTCCACGGGTGATTCTTTTTGCTAAATTTGGTTCTGCAGGATCGAAACTAGTATTTGGGCCTTGCGGGTTTTTATTAGGGCTTTTTTCGTAATAGTCGTTTTTATACCAATCTCCACACCATTCCCAAACGTTACCAGCCATGTCATAGAGTCCGTATCCATTCGATGCAAATTGTCCCACAGGTGATGTCATTCGAAAGCCATCCTCTGTGGTATTTTGATTTGGAAAGCGTCCTTGCCAAAAGTTAGCAATACATTGTCCGTTTGGTTTAAGTTCATCACCCCAAATATATTTTTTTTCATTCGCCCCTCCTCGAGCTGCATATTCCCATTCAGCTTCTGTAGGAAGCCGGTGTTTGACACCCGTTTTTTCTGTTAACCATTTAGAATATTCTAATGCATCAAACCAGCATACATTCACGACTGGATGATCATTTTTACCTTCTATAGAGTCATTTGGACCTTTGGGGTGTTTCCAGCTAGCTCCTATCTTCCATGTCCACCAAAGTCTGTGATTATTTAGAGGAGGATTTCCTGGTGGGGGCTCAAATACAACAGCACCTGGAACCAATTTATCTTCAGGTACTCCTGGGAAATCTAATGGGTTTGGTTTCTGCTCAGCGATCGTTAAATATTTTGTAGCATTCACAAATTGAGCGAANTGATAATTAGTTACTTCAGTTTTGTTTATCCAGAATCCATCTACTGTAACTTTATGTACNGGTAGTTCATCCGGCTTNCCATGATTNGANCCCATATTGAATGAGCCTCNAGGAATCCAGGCCATATCGACTGGNTTGAAGGAATCCTGNTCAGTTCTACTTGTTTCTTNAGAAACTGTATTANCTNTGCGAANTACCGNAGGTTGGTCATTCTGGNAACAGCCGATTAAAAATANAAGTGATCCGTAAANAACANTGAAGANTGATCTGCTGGTTATTNCATAGGAATTATTCATAAAATAAGGGTTTTAGTCATATCCGTTGACGTCAAAAATAGCAATTTAGCTAAGTTGGGTCACGGTATTATGATAAGNGTAGCGTCATATAGTTCAAATNATCTAATTGCNAATANCTNAAATAATTAAAAAACCTGAATTTTTTTATGGAATTAAGCATACTCTTTGATAGATTTCCGCGCCTCGTTTTGGGTTCTGTATCTTGCAGAGCCTTCAAAATTGGGGAATTTTAGAAAATAAACCTATTTTTTGACTCGTGGCATTAAAGAAAAAAATCGTCAAAAAAACAACGAATGCAGCTAAAAAAGTAGTCAAGAAAGCTGTAGTCAANAAAGCTGTAGCCAAGAAAGCTGTAGNCAAGAAAGCTGTAGCCAAGAAAGCTGTANCCAAGAAAGCTGTAGCCAAGAAAGCTGTAGCCAAGAAAGCTGTAGCCAAGAAAGCTGTAACCGAAGAGAAAAAGGTNNCTGTTAAGAAGAGGGTTAAACGAGCNAAACAAANTTTTGGAGCTGCATCTACAGCATCTATTTTAGGTTTGNCTACATCGANAGGTAAGAAAAAAAAGACTNCCCTGNAATCAGANAAATCTAGTGNAGGNAAGTACGANAAACAAAAGAATTTGCTTATAGGTTTAAGAGAAAGGCTGACTGATCAACGTAACGGTTTAGCAAAAGAATCGGCCAAAGAGATGGAAAGCTATGGAGTTCATATGGCTGATTCTGGTACNGATAATTTTGATCGAGATTTTAATTTAAGTCTGCTCTCATCTGATCAAGATGTTATTTACGAAATAGAGGAAGCTTTGAAGAGAATTGAAAAAGGTACTTTTGGTCTGTGCGAATTAACAGGCAAGCCAATTCCTTTACCCCGACTAAATGCTATTCCGTGGACTCGTTTTCGTGTAGATGCTCAGTCAGAACTGGAGCGATATGGTGCGNTGCAGAGNCGATCTCTTGGNCAGNTAGGAAACATTACTACGCCCGGAGCCCAAGTNAAGGACAAAATAGAAGGGGATTNCCCTGATCCTAAGACAGCAAAAAAACTTTAATTTATGGCAAGAGAAACAGTTATTCTAGAATGCACTGAAGCTAAGGAGGCCGGCAAGCCGGTCTCGCGTTATATGGCTCAGCGTAATAAAAAGACTCAACCTGATCGGNTGGAGATGAAGAAGTATAATCCTAATATGCGCCGTCATACCCTACACCGCGAAATTAAGTAACATGCCAAAGAAGAACGACAAAAATAAGAGGAATAACAATACGNCACAGACACGTACGCCTCGTCCAAGGCCGAAGGTGGATTTTACTATCGATAAGTTGGACTATCGTAATACCGAGCTATTAGAGACATTTGTAACAGGGCATGGTCGTATTTTGCCACGTAAATACACAGGTTTACCTGCGAGGTATCAACGACGGATGGCTAATGCTATCAAACGTGCTCGACAGTTACTGTTGATGAAGTAATTTTTTTTGGTCAGATCATCATTATTTGGCCTTTTTTCATAAATTTTAATTGCGAATGCTTTGTAATATGCATTCTTTAGTTATTTGTGCTAATTGATTACAATTATTGATACATGACAATAGCCCTGCTAATTACTTCTGTAGTTCTAGCAGCATTTACTGTTCTTTGGGTTAAACCAACAAATAGCAACCGGCTTAAGTTGTTAATTGCCTTTAGTGGATCATATTTATTGTCCATCACCTCTTTGCATCTTTTACCAGAAGTATTTAGTAATACTGTAAGAGGGGCATATTTTGGAGCTTTCATTTTGGTAGGTTTTTTTCTTCAAGTGATGCTCGAATATTTATCGAAAGGAATTGAGCATGGCCACGTAAATCATGATAAGAATAGTGCAGTGCCTATCGCNTTGCTTGTTGGTCTTTGCCTACATGCTTTTCTTGAAGGCATGCCTTTAGTGGGTGCTGAGGAAGGGCATGATCATNGTCATTCTCATGATCATGGTCATTCTCATGGTCATTCTCATGGTCATTCTCATGATGTAGAGGTATGGCAAAGTGGATTACTTTGGGGGATTGTGTTGCATAAATATCCTGTCGCTATGGTATTTTTATCTATGCTTTTAAATAGCGGAATGAGAAAGCCTAAGGCTTTATTATTATTGATAGTTTTTGGTGCTATGGCTCCTTTAGGGACCCTTTTTGCAGGAGCTGGTATGATTGGAGGCTTTCAAAAAGAAATTTTAGCAATTGTCGTAGGTATCTTTTTGCATGTTTCAACTACTATTCTTTTTGAGAGTAATGAGGGGCATAAGTTTAATGCTTATAAGATGCTAGCTGTTACAATAGGGTTAGCACTTGCAGGGCTGGGTATGATATTTCATCTTCATTAATCATGGATACTGAAAATGTTCATTGCTGTGGGTCTTTCTCTGAGAGAGCAAATTTAGATAAGTGGATTGAGAGGTTACAATCAACTGGCATGAAGCTTACAGCTCCAAGACAAGCTATTTTGGAATATCTCCATAATCAAAGTCATCCAATTACAAACCGAGAGATTTATAACGGCATTTCCAATGACTGTGATCTTGCATCAGTGTATCGCTCAATTAGTCTTTTTATAAAGATTGGTTTTGTTCAGCAATTTGATTTTGGTGACGGCATTGCCCGATTTGAGTTGGTTGAACCAGGATCACATAGTCATCATCACCATATAATTTGTAATGTATGTTCTAAAGTGATTGAGTTAGACCATTGCTTTCCTGATTCTCTATCAGAAACTATTGCAAAACATACTGGATTTACCCAAATAACCCATAAATTGGAGTTTTTTGGATTATGTTCAAACTGTAAATAGAAGTTGGACTTTATTTAAGTGATGCCTTGATGATGGCTTCTGGACTTTCAATGCCGAAGCTAACTTTACCAATGGTACTTGCTAGTACAAAATTCACTTTTCCATTACTGACTTTTTTATCGAGTTTCATTGCATCTAAAAGTCTCCTCATTTCATTTTTGGATAGATCAATTTTTGTTGGCAATCCGGCAGCAGTAAAAAGTGCTTCAATTCGATCAACTTCAGATTGACTGAGACCAGTTAGTTCACGAGAGATTTTCGAAGCAGCTACTTGGCCTATTGAGATTGCTTCGCCATGCAAAAATTTACCGTAACTAGAAATCGCCTCAAGTGCATGACCTATTGTATGCCCATAGTTAAGAATGGCTCTTAGGCCATTTTCAGTTTCATCTTGTTCAACAACATTAGACTTAATCTGGCAACTGCGAGCTACGATGTAAGCCAGCTGTTTTGTGTCCAATGCAAGTAAATCTGACATTTTTCGTTCGAGTCTTTTAAAAAGATTCGCATCATCGATAATGCCGTACTTAATAACTTCAGCTAATCCAGCACGTAGTTGTCTTTTGGGAAGTGTTCTGATGGTATCAAGATCGCATAGTACTAGACGTGGTTGATAAAAGGCGCCGACTAGATTCTTGCCCGCTTTCAAATTTACTCCGACTTTGCCGCCGACTGAGCTATCGACCTGAGAGAGTAGAGTGGTAGGAACTTGAACAAACCCGATGCCTCGTAAATAGCTTGCTGCCAGAAATCCAGCCATGTCCCCGACTACACCCCCACCAAGCGCTACAATGAATGAGTTCCGTTCGATTCGATGCTTGGCTAGCTTATCATAACTGGATTGTATAGTGTTTAGGCTTTTTGCTGTTTCGCCGGCAGGAACACGTATTTCGATTGGATCAAAGCCTGCGGTGCGTAGAGAAGACATTGCTGCCTTACTATAAATTGGTCCAACTTTACGATCTGTTACCAAGGCGCAACGAGTTCCAAGTTTTAGGTGAAGACATTCTTTGCCTAAATTAGGTAAAATTTTATTACCTATTTTAATGGAATAGCTGCGATCCCCAAGGGGCACTTTAATCGTGCGCATACAGATAAAGATACTTGTGAGTTGGCTTGTGCCAAAGCCGAAAAATNAATTAACTAAAATCAATCTGCCTCGNCAAATAGGTTTTGANTGGTTTTTTAGTTTGATAGAGAGGTCAGGCAGTATGTTCTCAACGTTTCCCTGGGCAATCATTATGGGATCAATGGTTCTATTAGATGACTCCTCCCATATTTCGACGTTTCGACCAATTACGCCACTATGATGAATGTAGTCTGATAGAAGAGGNTCTGGNCCTTGATTAAGTAGTTGTTTATGTCGGTTAATTAGGCTTTCGAGTAAACGAGGTAAAAAAACTTGCTGGGTAATTATTGTGTCCGGTGAAGCTTCACGGAGGCAAGTTGGNACTTGAACGAATTGCCCTGGAGTAAGTGAAGGAGTGGCGGCGATATTTACACCGATTCCGAAGATTGCATGTTCAACATTTTTGCCTTTAGTTACAGTCGAGGTAATGACTCCAGATACTTTTTTTCCAGCAAGTAGAACATCGTTTACCCATTTGATTTGTGCTGTTTTGCTAAGTCCTTCAAAATGATCAAGGGCATCAACAACAGCAAGTGAAGGTAAAATGCTAAGTCCAATTCCTAATTCTTGAGCAGGACGATTAGGCGAAAATAAAGCTGTAAGATGCAAGTTTCCTTCAAGAGCCTTCCAAGATCTCCCACGATTCCCGTGAAAACCATCACCTGTGACAGCTAGGCAAGCGAAAGGAGCAGGAGGTGATTTACCAGATTGAAGCATTTCTCTAAGACCATCAACTTGTGAAATTGGAGAACTAGTCAAAACCATAATTTGTTTCCAAGAATCCAAGCCGGGTAAGGCCATTGGGGTTGTTTCTGGATTGCCGCCGATAGCCATCCAGGTTTGCTTTGTTGTGCCTAGCCAATCTTCATTNTCGATAGGTTGCCATTGTTGTTTTTGGCTNAGATTGGGCATGCCATTAAGTAAATNCGGGGCATCTGTGATTATTTGNGATTTTGACATCCAATAAANTCAAGTGTGACCTTCGATTCACTTTGGCAAAAGGAAAANCAGGCTGGAGCACAATGGNAAATTGGCCTATTGTGAAAGCTATGCAGCGTTGGATTAGTCCTTTGCTTCTCGTGGCGGTTGTTTTTTTGGNNTGGCCGAACAACTCGCCAGCNCCTATCATTTATAGGCCNGGTGAAGGCTGGTCTTATGAAAGCAAAGATAGCGTTGGTAAATGGCGACGTGATCGTGCTAAGAGCCAACTCGAAGTAGCTCAAGAGGCTGTTACCAAGAAAGACTGGAAAATTGTTTATAAGGCTGCCCGGCGAATTGTCCACGAATGGCCACTTTCAGATTACGCCCCACAGGCCCAGCTACTACTTGCAGAGTCATTTGAGAAAAGAGGAAATGATGAGCGTGCTTTCAAGGAGTATCAAAATCTTCTGACTCTTTATCCTCAGAATGTCGACTATGAAGATATCCAGCGTCGCCAAATTGCTATAGCTGATCGATTTTTGAATGGTCAGCGTTTCAAGCTNTGGGGCAGAGTGCCTTTATTTAGATCGATGCGTAAAACAGCAGGATTGTATCGTGATGTAGTAAGCTTAGGCCCTCATAGTAAAGAGGCTCCTGTGGCGCAAATGAAAATTGGATTATCTTGGGAAAAGCATGCCCAAGGCTTTCATTTTTCAGAGAGTGAGCGTCATAAGACTTATGGTCGGGCCGTTCAAGCTTACAAGACAGCCTTTGAACGATACAAAGAGAGTGATGAGATAGCCTCTAACGCTTTATTTGCTGCGGGTATGGCATATCAGAATCAATCTCTTGATGCTGAGTATGATCAGGCTGTAACAATTAAGTCGATTGATTCNTATTCCGACCTNATTACGCTTTATCCAGAANATCAAGATATTCCCGATGCAAAGAAGCGTATCGATGAAATGAAGCTTGAGCAGGCAAGAGGCAATTTTAATATAGCACGTTATTATGAGAAGAGAAAGAAATGGAGGGGAGCTGAGATTTATTATGATCAAGCTTATCGGTTGGCTCCAGATTCGGAATATGGCGAGAAATCTAAGCAGCGTTTAGCGGAGATTAAGAAGATAACGGATAAGAGTCTAGATGTGAAAGACGCTGCTCCATGACTCGTCTGGCNTCCAGTTGGTTTGTTCTCTTTTTTGCTTTGTTNTTATTAGCTTCTGGTTGCGCTAATTATCGCATTGGAGTAGCTAACTCATTGATCCCAGCTGGTTATTCGATTCAGGTCGGATTGTTTCAAAATGCTACACCTCAGCCTGGTTTATCGGAGTCAGTTAATGGGNCTATTAGGCGGGAANTTCATCGTGATGGTACTTTTAAGTTAGCNGATGCGGATGATTGCGATGTTCTGCTGACAGGTAAAATCACCTCTTATCAACGTTCTCCAGTTAGTTTTAGACCTAAAGATACCCTAAGTGTTCGTGATTTCGTTGTTGAGCTTTCCACTNATGTTAAAGCGACAGAAAAGCCCTCTGGTAAATTGCTTGTAGATAGATTAGTTACGAGCCGAACTACGGTTCGTCTTGGAGATGACCTTGCTAGTGCTGAGAGGCAGGCCCTACCACTTTTATCCAGTGATTTATCTAAGCGTATTGTTGCTTTATTAGCTGAGGGTGGGTGGTAATGCCCTTTGGAAAGACGATTTTCTTCATTACCAATGTTTGATCTTTACCAAACTGACACGCATAGCAAAGCCCGCTTGGGCAGGTTAAAGACAAAACGCGGCTTTATTGATACGCCAGTTTTTATGCCAGTGGGCACTCAAGCTAGTGTTAAAGCCCTTGATTTGCGTGAATTAAACGAGATCGGAACGGAGATTCTTCTAGGTAATACCTATCACCTTTTTCTTCGACCAGGATTGGATATTATTCGTAAGGCTGGTGGATTGCATAAGTTTATGAACTGGCATAAGCCTATTCTTACTGACAGTGGTGGTTTTCAGGTATACAGCCTTGCTAAGATTCGAAGTGTAAGTGATGAAGGAGTAGAATTTCGTTCTCACTTAAGTGGTGAAAAACTTTTTTTAGGACCAAAGGAATCAATGGCCATTCAACGTGAACTTGGTTCNGATATTGCTATGCTATTTGATGAATGTCCACCTCATGGATGTTCTGTAGATGAACTTGAAGGAGCTGTTAAACGTACAATAGATTGGGCTAGAACTTGTGCTGAACAACCTCGAGCTGATGGACAATTATACTTCGGTATTGTACAGGGCGCGAATAGCCCTGAGCTGCGTGAACATTGTGCCAAAGAATTAATATCAATGGATTTTGACGGTTATGCAGTTGGAGGAGTTAGTGTAGGGGAGCCAGAACCGGAAATGATGCACGCAATTGAGATTACTGAACCTTATTTNCCTCAAAACAAAGCTCGTTATGCTATGGGACTTGGTACTCCAGCCCAGTTAATTGAACTTGTTGCTCGGGGTATAGATATGTTTGATTGTGTTCTTCCTACCCGAGTTGCTCGTAACGGAACCGCATATACTTCAAAGGGTGCTATTAATCTTCGTGCAAGTCATAAGAAAGAAGACTTTGGGCCAATTGAAGAGGGTTGTGAATGTTTTGCTTGTAGGAAATATACTAGAGCCTATTTGCGGCATCTTCTTAAAGCTGATGAGATTCTTGGATTGCGTATGTTAAGTGTTCACAATTCACATTTTTATCATGAAGTTATGAAGCAGATTCGTGGTCATTTAGCAGCAGGTACTTTTGATGATTATAGAAAAGCATTCATTTCTGCTTACAAACCAACCTCAAAAGTACTCAAAGAACGAGCAAATTCAAAGATTTGAGTATATTTAGGTCAAATAGGGAATTCACTTAAACATGAAATCTATAGGCCTGATTCCTAGACTAATTTATAAGCTTAAAGACACTGGGCCGCCAATAAAGTGTAATGAAAATTATGCCATGTTTAACCTAAGAGTTGGTTTGGGCATCTCTGTCGGCTGATCATGACTGGGTAAAAACTCGTAAAAATTTATTTAGTTAATTAACTGTTTTATTGACGACAATATCGTCATACCGAATAGGAGTATCAGAATAAGGGCTCCCCCATATAGAGGGTTTGCCCTTACGAGGTTCTTTAGACTCTTTAAAAGATAGAGTTGTTTTGGCAGGCTCAATTTTTCTGTCTTCCGATACTTTTCCAGTTATGGTCCATTCGCTTTCTTTGGTTTTTGTAATACTAAGAGATAGTTTTAGCCACGATCCACTAGTCCATCGAAATGCAGTTTCAGCAATCACATTCTTTCCTTTTAACAATTCTATAGATCGCTTAGCCGGAGTTATTTGTAATCGGTATCCATTTACACCGTTCATGGCAACGCCAAAAACCGGGTATCGCCTNCCTTTTNTTGTTCCATAAATNCNCGCACTTATTTCGTTGCCTTGACTTGCGGATGGTCCAAACATTATTCCGAACGAGTCTAAAGGTGAGCCAGGAAGTTCTATAAATTTATTTCCATTTTCCTGCTTCACTGAAAAATCACCATCGAGCACAAGGAAATCATCTGGCACTTCACCTATTTTAGTATTGTCGATATTCGCCTTGTAAAGTGGATCTGATGCATGTGTTTCTAATATGAAAAAAGTAAATGCAAAAAGCAGGTTAATTAGTTTCCAGATTTTCATTCTTAATATTATTAATGCCAATTGGTCATCGACTGCCCCAATACATAAATGAATTAACAATTTCTTCAAGTTTACTGCGTTTTTAGAATGAAAAAATAATTAATTTTAGTAGAAGAATATTAGAAAACAATGACATGTTGAGTGCTAAGATTCAATNACGTCGCAAACCGTCAAGGAGATTGCCTCTAAGAGAGATATTGGTTGCTGTCCAAGTCCACAGAGCTGCTAGTATGAACACTCCCCCTAAAGTGCCAGCTAGCAGGGTGTAGGGGACGTTAGCTGTGGGTGACAACATTGTTGGAAGCACGGCCAGTATGGCGGAAATAGTGCCTATCAACAGGCCAGCAAATAATAGACTGAGGTATTCATGGAGCACAAACTGCTTAATGAGACTTTTCTTAAAACCGATAGCTCTGAGTAAGGCTAATTCGCTTTTACGCTCCTGTATATTTCGCATAACGACGATCCCAAGTCCTAGACTACCCAGCAATAGGCCTAGTCCCCCTAGAACTTGAAAGGTCTGCAAGTATGTGTTTTGAACGGCATTGAGTTCACCTAAACGCTGAGTGGCCTTTACCCATTCGAATCCATGGTCGCTCATGGCAACATTGAGTTCATCACTAATTTCCCCCGACTTTTCTTTCGGGCCATCGACAAGGAATACACGATATCCACTCTCACTAGGAAACCTCTTAATAAAATCTGATTCAGCGATAATAAGATTGCCTTGAAGGATGCTATCGGCGATTTGGCCTACAAACTTAATTTTGAAAGGGCGTCCGTTTTCATCGATATAGTCAAGAGTATCTCCTAGTCTTTTTGATTTCATCATATCTCCTCCACTCAATGCCCACATCATGACGCTTTGGTCGGCAATGACCGGGACAACATCATCAGGTAACTGAATGGACGTGCGTGCGCTTTCCAGTATGCTCCAAGGGTTATCCCCTGGATCCAATCCATCTATGGTTTCGATAAAGGTAAATTTTCCAGACAACATTTCTGGACGAACACCTAGTAATCTAGGTTCTTGCGCTAGGTTAAGATTTAGACAGTTTGCTTCATCTCCGTCTCGCAGGCGAAACGGAACAAAGCTGACTTTTTTCAAAAGATCTTCGTTGAGACTGTAATAATCTTCGCGATTGGTTTTGTTATTCATGTCGTGGACAACAGCGATACTAGCTTCTCCCATNAGTTCAAANCCCCCTGTGCCCGAGCTGGGTTTGTCAGCATTAATATTTGCGTCTTTTTGAAAAACCCCAATTGATGCGATCATAAAACTACCGCAAGCGAGCATGCCTATTGTGGCCATGCTTCGCCGTGGGCGACGTGCAGCATTACGTTGGCCAAGCCCTCCGATATTTAAAGTATGTGTTTGGTTGAGCATGCTATGGCCACCCAATTGTCTTAGTTTTGCTGAAGCCAATATGATACCAGAAAGCAGTAATAATGCCCCAGCACCATAAAAAGCCTGAGGTGGTATTTGACCTCCCATAGCTAAAGTGTATCCAACGCTAATTAGTGCTGTTAGTAGAAGAAACCCTCCAATGATTACAGATCGTTTGGCTGATTTTTGTGTTTGAACATTTACCTGAAACTCACCTGATAGAAGTTCGCAGGCGGTTTGTTTTTTTAATTTACGCAAAGTCCACCAGATAGTGAANATTGCAACGCAAAAGCCCATAGCCATACCAGTAAAGATAGCTGAACTAGAGCTGTGATAAGTCAGTGCAGCTGAGGCAACTGCATCTTTCCAGTTAGTTGATAGTGCGTTTAGAAGAGCCTTCGCAAAGAGAGTGCCAGCAGCGGATCCAATAACACAGCCTACTGTAGCGATTAGCCCGCCTTCTAGCGTCAACATTTGGCGAACACGTTTCCCTGAAATCCCAATTGCAAGTAAGGTTCCAGTCTCTTTTGTGCGTTTCTCTATAGTGAATTGGAACAGTAAAGATATTAACATTACTGCTGCAGCGATTAGAAAGAAACTAAAGGACATGAATAATTGACCAAAATCCATTGCATTATTTACCGATGCAGCGGCTTGTGATCGAGCTCCTTGAAAGGTTAGGCCTGTATCCTGTGGATTGAGTTCAGTAAGTAATTTTTTGCCCAGCGACTCAAGTGCTTCTGGACCATTTTTTGCGTAGCGGATAGCAGTAAGATTACCGAACCTATTACTCCAGATTTCCTTACCGGTTTTAAGGCTAATGTAAGCCTTGGGTGTTCCTTTGTAGGTATCCCAATAGTCCTCGTCTTTTTCTCGAATTGCATCGAGGTTCATTGGGAAACCAGTATCCCAGTCCGCACAGTTTTCTGAATCGGTCATCCCTGGGAAGTCGGGCATTAGTGTAATGTCGGATCGTGGATCGTCCATTGAGATAATACCTCCTATCCTGAATTTTTCGCTGCGCTCTTCGAGTTGGCGCATAGTTCCGACTGAGTAGTAACTCAGTTCGACATCATCTCCGATTTTGGCCTGTAAATCGTCAGCCGTCCATTTGTTTAACCAAACAGTTCCAGGTTCAAAATCGGCTAGCGCAGAAGCCATCGAGTAGGGTGTTGAACGATCACCTATTTGGATGTTATTGACGAAATAGGTAAGAACCTCAGTTATATTAACATCTATTGAACGAGCGGCTTGTGCTAAAGAGCTATCAAGGAAGACTCGAGGCGAACGGAGTTCAATTCCCTTGTTGTCTGGAAGTTGTAGCAGCTGAGCTTGAGCATCAGCTAGTTGCCAGTGTTTAGCTAATGCAGTCTGTGCTCGATTAAGTGGGTTTTCACTTAACTCTTCCATATTACCTAAAAGCATCAGGTTTGCCATTTCTGGTTTTTCAATTGCCTCCTGCAGCTGGTCTAATCTTACAAATGCATTGTAAGGCGGTACTTGTGATGCCTTCAGGCTAAACCGACCGAATTCTTTTTCGCTAACTATGGCAATGATTTCCATTTGAGCTAGTGATGCGGTGGAGTCTTCTATTGGTGCCATCGGTGCGTCACGAGAAAGTTGTGATGGATTATGAACGCGTANGTTGATGACGTTGCCTACTTGAAGGTTACCTAATTGCCTNGCTAGTCGTTCGTTTAAAACTATTCCATCTTCAGGGATATCCTTGAATTCTGGTTGTTTGAGAGCGAGTGTCCAAAACNCCTTATCCACGCCTAATACAACGACATTGTTTGCTCTACTTTCTCCTGATGGTCGTTTTGCTATTCCAGGTAATTGTAGTATAGCTGTGGTGCTTGCATCGATCTCAGTCTGGATTTCCTCAGCTAGTTTNGCTCGGAACAATCGGTCATTTGATGAAAGTGTTAGTTCAATTTTGCCTAATCGTGCTTCAGCCATATTTCGTAAACTGCCTTTGACCGATTCTCCGACTAATAATGCGCCGACTAAGACCATGGCGCCGACCGCAACGCCAATTATAGTGCCTATATGGCTTTTTGCATAATAGCGAAATGAGTTTAAAACCAGTGACCAGATTGTCATAACTTAGTTTGCAAANATGCCGTTTTGTAGTTTGTAGGTTGTTCCCATCTTTGCCGCCAGTTCCATTGAGTGTGTTACGACGATAAGAGTAGCTTGATCTTCACGATTCAGTTTCACCAGTAATTCAGTCATCGTTTCAGCATTATCATGATCCAGTGCTCCGGTAGGTTCATCTGCAAGGATTATGCTAGGTTGATTAATAAGAGCTCTTACAACCGCGACTCGCTGACACTCGCCACCTGACAGCTGGGAAGGGCGATGGGAGATTCGATGTTCAAGCCCAGAATTCTCAAGTAGTTGCTTGGCTCGTTCTATTGCATCCAATGATGCTTTGCCTTTTTCAGCTAGTGTTGGAACCAAAACATTTTCAAGGATTGAGCATTGTGGAAGAAGATGATGTGACTGAAATATGAAACCGACTTTTTGGTTTCGAATGGTGGCCAATTCCTGTTCCGAAAGGTTTGCTAATTCTTGGCCGTCCAACTGAATACTTCCACTGGTTGGTGAGTCAAGAGAACCAAGTATGTTAAGTAGAGTGCTTTTTCCACAACCAGACGGTCCTACAATGGCTATAGAGTCCCCATGTTTGACTTTGAGTGAGATGCCTTTGAGGACCTCGACAGGAAGACGGCCTACACTTTCGTATTGCTTGTGGACTTCCTCGAGCTTTAGAACAACGGCGTTGTCAGTTGCCATGCCCCAAACGCTACGATACTGATCAAGTTGCGAAAATACAAATTCCCACAATTATAGAAAAAACCACCCAAATTGTATGGGTGGTTTTAAAATCGACTTGTTGTAAATATTAATTCTAGTTGTCAGCTTTCTTTTCCGGCTGATCTTTTTGCTCTTGCTTAGCTTTTTCGATTTCAGCTTCAAGATCTTCTTTTTTAATTACTTCGATCTTGGCCCCTTTTTTTAATTCCTCAGCGGAAGGCACCTTAATGATATCACTAGTGACCACTTTTTTGGGATCATTTTGAGTTTGTTTTGATTCGGAATCACCCTTTCCTTTTATAGAAAGAAGATCAACATCAAAAATTAGAGTTGAGTTGGGGCCTATGTTTGGGGGGCCTGATGGTCCATAAGCTAAATCCGATGGAATAAAGAAACGAGTGGAACCTCCAGTCTTCATTAATTGTAATCCTTCCGTCCATCCTTTTATGACTCCATTTANAGGGAAGCTTATTCCTTCGCCACTGTCGAATTCCTTTCCATCAATCAGAGTTCCTTTGTAATTAACTGTGACGGTATCTGAAGCAGCAGGGGAGGGGCCATTACCCTCTTTGATTGTCTTGTATTGCAAACCGCTGTCGGTCGAAGTTACACCTTCTTTTGTCTTGTTTTCAGAAAGAAATGCTTCACCTGCTGCCTTATTCTTTTCTGCAGTATCATCATTAGCAGGGATAGGAGAGTTAGTCGTATTTGTAGATTCTTCTTCCTCTTCTTTTTCTTCTTCCATCATTTCTGAGCGTGTCTTGAATATTGCATCGAAAGTGAAGCTAGAGACTTTAAATGACCAACCTTCAAGTTTTTTCAATTTGTCCAAGTTATCTGCGAATTCCTTGTNTCTATCGCTTTTTAACTTAACTTGATTGTCCTTATGCGCTTTTTCTCTGCTTGCAACCAATTGAGCAAGATTGTCAGAGTGTTCCTTATCGAGTCTTTCTTTATCTTCTGGCTTTTCGTCCTTGCCCGGTTCACGTGGCTTTGATTCATCGGGCTGTGGAACACGANCCTTTGATTCATCTTCTTGTGCAAGTCGAGAGCCACTGGCAACTACAGTCATGTAATGATCTTCATCTTTCTTAGACATTTTGATGTCATATTTGTAGCCCTCAAATGTTTCGATATTTGCAGTGACAGCCTTATCCATTCCTAAATCTTCAGGCTTTGAAGATTTGCTCGCAACATCGTCAAAATTGGTGAAGCCAAATACACGACCTGCACTATTTCCTTTTGATGAGTCCAACTTCTCTTCCTCTTTGGCATCGAGNAAAGTCATATCATCACCTTCTTTTTCTCGATTAAGCGCCCATGAGTCCTCGGNATTAGGTTGGGATACAGAAACAGATTTGATTTTTTCAATCTTAAGGAAGTCATCTTTTTGAAGCCATTCACTAGCACTTGCCTCTANATCGTTTAATGCACTAGAAAAATCTATCTCAATCACAGAGATTTTTCCGTCGACCAAAACGAAGCGTTGATTTTCGCTAGATCCAAATGGTGATCCTGCACTAGCCCCGGATTGTGAGCTGTTCTTTTTGCCTAATACCAACAGCTTCAAAAGATTGTCGCTGGCATTTTTGAATTCTACCTTAATACCGGAATTTTCTTTTTCTACTGCCGGATCAACTAGTTCAAATCTGCCATGTTGTTTTTTGCTGGCTGGAACTTGACGGAGTGATTTCAAAGTTACTGCACTTGAGACAAGTTTTTGAATATTTTCGAAGTTGGCTATAAACCCATCTCGTTCTGCTACCGTCCACTTTTCATCTTTCATTTCGAGTGAAACAGTACCTTCCTTATCCGTGATGGTAATCTTTGCGATTTCTTTTGGGTCTAACTTTGTAACTACGTCTTTTCCAATTCCACTTTTGTCGCTTGATGGATTGTTTTGGTTATTTGAAGTGAAGAAGGCTATTACACCTAACACTCCCAATACAATTATAGCAATAAGAAGATTTTTATTTTTCATTTGTCTTAAATAGCAGCAGTTTTCTTACGTTTTAAAATAAAAAATACGATTCCTAAGGCAATGACTATAACTGGCATAACTACGATATTAGCCGCCTTGATCCGCAGTTGAATGATATCAATTTCAGAACGAAGCTCTTTTCTGATTTCTCTAATTTGTTTTCTTTTTTCCAGCTCTTTCTTCTGTATGTCTTTGAGCGCTTCTGGGTCAATACTCAGAGTAAACTGATTGCTGCCATCACCAGCGCTTTCCATTTTAGTTTTTTCTTGAAGAATAGCCTGCTGTTCTGCTTCTAACTTTTTAAGTTTATCTTCAAACTTTGCCTGAGCATCTCTTTCAAGATCCATAATTGTGGTGAAAGGTCGGTTTTGGTTTCGGCTTCGGATATTGATAAGGGTTCCATCTCCGAAGTGATCTACCAAGTTTTGCACGAAGGCTATATTTTCACTAATTATAAATCTTTGTTGGACTAAAAAGTGTTCATCAGAAAGCAGNTCAGTATCACCTATGAGACAGACGTGATTNTCGTTATCGGTCTCTTTAATTTGCGGTGNCCCTTCCTCTTTCTTNTCTTCTTCATTTTCTTCTTCCGCTGCATTTGGTTTGCCATCAGGGAATGCAGTGGTGAATTTTCCGCTAAGTTTCAGGGCTAATGTGTATTTTTTGGTGCCAGTAGGCTTGCCATCCTCGCTACCTGTGAAAAATGAGTCCATGACTTTTGCCCCATTAAATTGTGAGGACATGCCATCTACTAATTTTGCTTGCTCGGAACTTGTGATCAGCTCGGTGGCTTTTAAGCCAGTAGCCAATTTGCTTGTATCAAAACTACCAACATAAGGGAGGCGAATAGTACCCAAATCACGAGTGACAATTTCATCGCTATTAAGAGCATTCTTATTTAATGCTAAATATGCAGGTTGTATTCGGCCTCTGCTTAATGGGTCTCNTTGAGTAAGGCGATAATTAAAATCAGCTACAACTTTTGATCCTTCAAATGTNACTCCCCATTTAGAGAAGAGTCGGGTTAGATTCGATGCTCCTCCCATGCCAGGGATTCGCATTTGTGGATTTTGATTATTACCTTCATCTCGAAGGGCCATCGGATCCACGAAAACGATTAGTTTACGACCGCTCATTACGAATTGGTCGAGTGCGTATTCTGTAGCTTCAGAAACATTTTTTGGATGGATTACCATTAGCACATCCACATCTTCAGGTATTTCAGTTGCTGCAGCCTCGATTCTTTCGACATTAAGATCCTGTTGAAGTTGTCGAATAAAATACCAAGCTGGTTGTTGAGGTGCACCACGATTCATCATTGCCATCGGATTTGATGGATCTGGGCCACCCCATACATTCAGGCTACTCATTACTCCTACTTTTTGGCGTTCTTCTTTGAGCTTTAGAACGTTTTTAATAGCCCGGGATATATCGTATTCAAGTGTAGGAGACTTGCTAGGATCAAAAAATGGAACAACTTCTGTCGTATCTAAATAGCTAACAGCCATTCCCACATAGAAAGCATTGTTTAGAAGTTGGATTCCATCATTTACGGCAAGCTCTTCTTCATCTGTGTCGCGACGTGGATTAATTTTTTTCAACTCCAAATTACTGCCCGCATATGCTTTGTACTGATCAAGTAAGTCNTCGATTCTTTTACCGTGATCATTCACAAACACAGGCACCCCTTTTTCGCCTTTGGTAAGATAGAAGCGAATTTCAAGTCGACTCGATTCACTGTCGCCATCCCTTTCCTCGGCTAAGCCGTCTAGCAATTTTTTGGAGCCATCAGAAAGGGTGAAAAGATTTCCCTCTGTAAGATCCGCTTTAATCTTCAATTGGGATGAGATGACATTGAACACGATCACGCAAAGTAGGATGACTAGTGCTCCTCCAACTGAGTTTAAGAATATAGAGAATTTTGTTTCTTTTTTCATTGGTTATTTCTCTTGGGTTTTTAGTTATGCTCTTAGGCCTCTAATAATGACACTTGTTGCAAAAAGCGGAAAGCCAATCACAGAAAGAAAGTAAATGACTGATCTGCTATCAATCTGGCCATTGTTAAATTGTTCGATATTGGGCATTACACTGAATGCTGCAGTGAACTCTACAATCCAGCGTGGCGCGATAGTTTCAACAACATCAGTCACAGGAGGAAATCCACAGAGAATTAGAAATAGGCAAATCACCACAGAAAGGATGAAGCTTATTACCTGATTTCTTGTGAATGCGGAGGTCATGCTCGTAACCGAAAGATAAGCACCTGCTAAAAAGAAACTTCCAATATAACTTGCGAGGACAACGTTGTTATCCGGATCGCCAAGGTAATTAACTGTGATCCAAATAGGAAATGTCAGAGCTAGAGCTAACGTAAGGAAAATCCATGAAGCAAGAAATTTACCAATAATACAGTGCCAAAGTGAGATAGGCATTGTTAATAGTAATTCCATCGTGCCCAAACGACGTTCCTCAGACCAAAGCCTCATTCCTACAGCCGGCACAAGAAAAAGGTATAGCCATGGATGCCAGGTAAAAAAGGCCCTTAAATTAGCCTGATTACTATCCATGAACTGTCCGATTAGAAATGTGAAGGCTCCGGTCATTAGTAAAAAAATGACCAAAAACACATAAGCTACTGGTGAATTGAAATAACCGGCCAGCTCTCTTTTAGTTATAGTCCAAATATTACTCATTTGTTTTTAAATTAATTAGTTTCGGTGTCGGACATGGTAATGTTCCGAAAGACATCATCCAAACGTCCTTCCTCTTTTTTAATTTCACTAATCTTCCAACTGTTTTGAGATGCGAGATTAAATATTGCCTGCCCAAGCTCACCATCAGCTCCAGCATTCTTTGGAAAGACTCTTGCAATTATGTTAGGAGCTTTGTCATCAACTAATGTGACCTTGGCTGCTTGAATAAGTGTACCCAGTTGATCGCGAACTGTATTAGAATCAGTTTCTGATACGCTTACTAAATAGCTATTTGCTAATTCTGACTTAGACTTTAGTTCTTCTGGGCTTCCATTGGCTACTACTTTGCCTTGATCGATAATTATTGCCCGCGTACATGCAGACTCAACCTCTTCAAGAATGTGAGTGGAAAAAATGATAGCCTTAGTCTGTCCCATTCGGCGAATTAGTGAACGCATTTCGTGCTTTTGATTTGGGTCAAGTCCATCTGTTGGTTCGTCCATAACCAAAATGTCAGGATCATGTATTATAGATTGGGCAAAACAGGTGCGATGTCTATATCCCTTGGAAAGTGTATCCACGCTTTGATGACGTACTTGCTTTAGGAAACACATTTCGATTGCTCGATCGATGGCTTTGCCTTTCTCCATACCGTTAATGCCACGTACTTCAGCGCAAAAGCCAAGAAACCCTTCTACGGTCATATCCGTATACAATGGAGCGCTTTCTGGTAAATAACCAATCAGGCGCTTTGCCTCTATAGGATTTTCTGTGACATCATGATCTCCAATACGAACTACACCGGCTGTTGGTGGAATGTAGCCGGTTATCATTCTCATAGTTGTAGATTTACCTGCACCATTAGGTCCAAGGAAGCCAAGGATTTCACCACGCTCAACAGTGAACGAGACGTTATCAACAGCGACCTTCGGGCCGAAAGCTTTGCTCAGATTCTCGACTTTAATCATTTTAGTTTTTTGTAACGTTTGACTAAATTTTTCATTTAGCCTGAAGAGGCTAAAATTAGCCCCTAAAAATACCAATTCCCCTTAAAAGGGCGGAAAATAGTACCCTATCTGTCAAGGGGTTTCGCCTCATTCGACGCTGGATGAAAAAGTGCGTTCAAAATTACTTTTAAAGAAAATTTGCTACTAAATTTAATTGGTGAATTGAGGAGTATGGGTATGACTATATTTTTTTGGTTATTCCAATTAAATANAGAACTTAAGAGCGTCTAAATATCTCGTTTTTTTAGAAAAAAATAAAAAAATCTTATTTATTTAGTAATTGTTATCAGGCGTTCGTGTTCGAGTATTACTGTGCGATCCGTCATACAGGCGAGATGATCGCAGATGCTACGTTCTAAGCCATGCTCGGTAATCATTGATTGTGCGAATGAATCCATAGTATTTGGATATTTCTTATAATATCTGAACAAATCACCCAGCATGCGAGTAGCTTTTTTGTGTGGTTCGTGGACGATTTTATTAAAGTATAGATTATTGTAAAGGTAGGTGCGAAGTTGAAGGTTGGTTTCGTGACGTTTTTTGCTATAGGCGACTAGATTAGAAGCCTGATGCCGTACATCGTCTGCGAATGTTACTTGGGCACTGTTGATATTTGCCTCGGTGGTTTGAACAACATCTTGAACTTGTTCGTCAATAAGACAGCGAATGATGAAGTAGTGCCGACATTCCTTTGGTAGATTCCCATATTCAGACTGAATTCGAGCTGAGGCTATTTTCCAGCAGTCTATATCACGATTTAATTGCTCTTCACTCAACAGGCCAGAATCAAGTCCATCATCTAGGTCGTGACTGTAGTAGGTTATTTCATCTGCAAGGTTGGCGACTTGTGCTTCTAGGGATGAGGATGGAAACTGACTCTGAACATCAACATTAGGCATTTTAGGTGGAGCTTCGTGTTTAGCCAAACCTTCTAATGTTTCCCAAGTTAGGTTTAACCCAGAAAATTTTGGGTATTTACGTTCTAATAATTGAACAACTCTGAGGCTTTGTTGATTATGTTCAAATCCCCCATATTCTTGCATTAGCTCATTGAGAGCTTCTTCTCCAGAGTGCCCACATGGAGCATGTCCAAGATCGTGAGCAAGTGCAATTGCTTCAGTTAAGTCTTCATTGAGGCGAAGTGCTCGGGCGATATTTCGAGCGATGGCAGCCACTTCCATTGTGTGTGTGAGACGTGTTCGGAGATGATCTCCGCTTCCACTAAAGAAAACTTGGGTTTTATTCTCAAGACGCCGGAATGCTCTAGAGTGTATTATTCGATCACGATCTCTTTGGAACTGAGTGCGCCATTGAGGTGGGGGCTCTGGGATTTTTCGGCCTCTAGAGTTTTTGCTATGCTGAGCATAGGTTGCGAGTACATCATTTTCGCGTATTTCGAGTTCTGCGCAGTTTGCAGGCATTCAGGGGGCTTTAATGTCTGATTGAATTCATTAATGACTCTTTATTTATGCCGCGTAGCTCGTAGGCCCGAAGGATGACTTCTTCGATGAGATTATTTGGGCAAGATGCCCCAGCTGTGACTCCAATTGTTAAATTCTGTTCACTTGGTAGCCAGTTTTTGGCTATAGCCATTTCGTGTTTATCTTGTAAGAAATGGTGTAGTTTTTCTGGAGACTCCATTTCTTGTGCGTCTTTAATAAAATANGTTGGTAGTTTCTCCTCTCCCATTTCGGCTAAATGAGAGGTGTTTGATGAATTATAACCACCTACAACTAGAAGAAGATCCATCGGCCGGTTGAGTAGATCGTTTAATGCGTCTTGCCGATCCTGTGTTGCGCCGCATATAGTATCAAAATACCTAAAGTGATCATCGATTGCTTCTTTGCCGTATTTTGTAATCATGGCATTACGCATTCGACGTTGAACCTCTTCAGTTTCATCTCTTAGCATGGTAGTTTGGTTAGCTACTCCAATGGCTTTGAGGTGAACATCTGGATCGAATCCCTCCGAGTATGCTCCATCAAACTTTTTTAATAGCTCTTCAGGGTTTCCTCCCTGAATAATGTAATTACAAACATAATCAGTTTCCTCAAGATTAAATACGATTAGATAGTGACCATCATCAAATGCTTTTGCTTGNGAGCTAGTAGCTAAGGTCTCTTCATGCCAAGCCTTACCATGGATTATACTAGTGACTTTTTCGCGAGCATTTTGGCGTACACGTTTCCACACACTCATCACATCACCACATGTGGCGTCAATTATTGTGCAGCCTTTCTCAATGAGCTTATCACGGATATCGACCTCGGTACCGAAAGCNGGNATCACTACCGGATCGTTTTCTTGAAGATCTTCGAAATCGGCTCCTTTATGTTCGCCAGTAAGAAAGGTTACACCCATGTCGCGGATTTGTTCGTTTACATGAGGATTGTGAATGATTTCTCCAAGTATGTAGACTGGTTTATCATTATCGAAAAGTTGACGTGCAGCGTAGGCAAGATCAATTGCACGTTCGACACCATAACAAAACCCGAATTCTTTAGCTAAACGAATACTTGTGTTTTTATAGGCAAACTTGGAGCCGTTAGAGCGGATATATTCTACAAGTTCACTTCGATAATGGGTCAAGACCTCAGCCTCGACTTTTTCCATAATATCTGGCCTTCGGACGTTTATTCGCTTTGGCTTACCAACGTTCGGCATCGAGCTAATAGTCGCATTAGAAGGGTAACTTTGGCAATCGCTATTAATTAGCGAGCCAAGTTAGAATTGCTTTTTGAGTGTGCAGGCGGTTTTCGGCNTGAGTAAAAATAGTTTCAGCATTTGCTTCGAAAGTATCTTCATCAATTTCTTTGCCGCGATACGCAGGAAGACAGTGCATTACGAGTGCATTTGGCTTGGCTAGGCGCATCAATTCACCATTAATTTGGTATTCAGCGAGTTTATTTATTCGTTCCTCCTCCTCAGATTCCATTCCCATCGAGACCCATACATCAGTATAAACCATGTCAGTTCCATCAACTGCCGACTTAATATCTTCAGTGCAGGATATATTTCCTTTGGCCTTTGCTAAGGTTTCATTATTTGGTTGGAATTCTTTTGGTGCTGCAATACGCAACTCGAAATCCAGTGCAGCAGCAGCGTGTACCCATGAAAGAGGGACATTGCATGCGCCATCACCCACGTATGTTACGATCTTACCTTGAATAGGGCCACGAGCTTCCTCAAAAGTGAAAATGTCTGTCAAGATTTGGCATGGATGTTCACTGTCTGTTAGCGCATTAATAGTTGGGATTTTTGAAAGTTTTGAAAATTCCTCAACATCGGATTGGGCATAAGTTCGAATTACAGCGCCATGAACCATGCGTCCAAGCACTCGTGCGGTGTCCTTAATTGGTTCGCCGCGTCCAAGTTGCATGTCATTTGCGTTCAGAAACATTACCGCTCCCCCGAGCTCTCGAATACCAACTTCAAATGAGACTCGAGTACGAGTTGAGGATTTAGTAAAGATCATTGCCCATGTTTGAGCGTTAAGTGGTTTGGGCTCATTGGCTCCACGTCCGTTCTTAATATCTTTCACAGAGGCAAGGATATTAAGCATATCTTCCTTAGGCATTCCCTCAAGTTTAAGGAGGTGTTTCATGATGTTAATTTTTTGATGGTATNCTCAAATAAGTCTAAACCGGTTTGAGCTTCGTTTTGTGTTAAATTTAAAGGAGGCAAAAACCGAATAGTTGAATCTCCAGCGGGAATGGTTAGTAGCCCTGCATCATGTAATGCCGATACCCACTGAATAGATGCCGGGTTTTTGTTATTGAAGGATGCAATTTCTTTACTCATATCAATACCGATCATTAGGCCAATGCCTCTTATTGCCTTTATTGAATGTTGATGTTCTGCCTGAATTTTAGTTAATTCATTTACGAAGAATTGGCCTATTTCAATAGCATTTTGCTGTAGTTTATCGCGGTCAATTATTTCAAGAATTTTNTTTCCAACTGCGCAAGCTAGTGGATTGCCTCCAAAAGTTGATCCGTGTGTTCCAGGGCAAAGCACTTCGCCGTGTTTTTCGGAAATCCATACCGCNCCCATTGGGAAACCTCCTCCCAGCGACTTTGCCATTCCAATAGCATCTGGTGAAAATTCCCCAATTTGATCACCTAGTATAGTTTGAAAACTTTGAAAAGATCCGGTGCGAAAATGTCCACACTGTACGCCGTCCCAAAGTAGCAACAAATCATGACAATTACACAATTCTCTTAATCCTAGTAGGTATTCAGCAGTTGCTGGATGTATGCCACTTTCACCCTGAACACCTTCAATCATCACAGCCACAGTTGCTGGCGTGATAGCTGAACGAATAGCATCTAAGTTATTGAAAGGAACATGGGAGAAACCTTGAAGCAGGGGAGCAAAGCCATCTTTGACTTTCGCTTGGCCGGTGGCTGAAATGCCAGCCATTGTTCTTCCGTGAAAAGAATTCTCAGCGGTTATAATCTCAAATCGACCTTCAGCTTGNTTGGAGCGACGTGCGAGCTTGATCATTACTTCAGATGATTCTGCGCCGCTATTACAAAAAAACACACGTCCAGAACCAATAAGTTTGCTTAAGTTTTCAGCTAGTTGTGATTGGCCTTCGAAATGGTAAAGATTACTACAGTGTGTTAGGCGACTGGACTGTTCGAAAATTATTTGACTTATCTCGGGATGAGAGTGGCCAAGGCAGTTGACGGCAATACCGCCACCAAGATCGAGATATTTCTTGTTGTCTGTATCCCAAATGTATGAGCCTTTGCCGTGATCTAAAGTTAGAGGGAATCGACCATAGGTAGGGGCAACAAATTCTTTGAAGCGNTCTTTGATATTATTACTCATTANTAACAATTTCAGTTCCTACTCCAGCATCAGTAAATATTTCCAATAGTAGAGAGTGATTCATTCGACCATCTATAAAGAAGACTTTTTCTACTCCAGCCNCTACTGCTTGAACTGCACTGTCAGCCTTAGGTATCATTCCTTTTGATATAATACCGTTACTCTTCAATGCTTCTATCTCATCTACAGGAAGATGTGATATAACACTGTTAGGATCATCAGGATTTTTTAGTAGTCCAGGTACGTCGCTCATATAAACTAATCGTTTAGGGCGAAGTGCTACTGCTGTTTGACCGGCTGCCACATCTGCATTGCAGTTATATATTTGCCCATCCTCTCCTGTGGCTGTTGGACTGATCACAGGAGTTATGTCTTGTTCGATACATTCTCTTAATGGCTCCAAGTTTACTTCGATTACTTCGCCGACCAAGCCNATATCAATCGCTTCACCTGTNTGACTAATCGGTTTAAATGGTTTGCAACGAAAAATTTCTGTGCCTGAAAAACCACATGCTTTGCCGCCATGTTGATTAATCATTTCAACAATATCTGGATTTACTTTATGGGATAAAACTTGCTCAACTANTTTAACCGACTCAGGNGTAGTTATTCTGTATCCCTGTTCGAATTGAGTTTCTACGCCAGAATCTGACAAAGCCTGGGTGATGGCTTTGCCNCCCCCGTGAACAACAACAGGATTGATACCGACTGCCTCAAGGAAAACGATATCTCGTGCAACGCTGCTTCNTATTGCTGGATCATNGGAATCCATGAAACTGCCACCGTATTTAGTAACAAATGTTTCNCCNCGAAATCTTTGTATATAAGGCAANGCTTCTAANAGCGTGGCTGCTTTGGCTATCAGCTTGTTCATTTATCCTCCAAGTGATGAGGGGTCGTTGATATCCCCTTTATTGAAATCGACGTATTCTTCAGTTAGATCGGCTGCATAGAGTATAGCTTCTCCTTTNCCGATGTTTAGGTTGATATGTAGATCAAATTCCTTNGGNNNNACGGCTTTACATAGTTTGTCAAATGAAGTGCGGGTNGGNCTTCCTTTTTTTAAAGAGAAAACTTTTTTCTTGGAGCCTGGTTCACTGTAGGCAATGTCGACTTTTTCTTCAACGACTTTGGCAGCAGAGTACCCGAGAGCATCTACGATTCTTCCCCAATTAGGATCCCCTCCGCACCAGCTTGTTTTAACTAGTGAGCTATTTCCCACAGAGCGAGCTGCTTTATCAGCTTCTGTAAAAGATCTTGCTCCTGAAACGCGCACAGTTATGACCCTTGTAATGCCTTCTCCATCACGAACAATCATCTTTGCTAATTCAAGGCAGACATGATTGAGAGCAGTTTGGAATGTTTTTAGGTCTTGGGTATTAATTTTTCGGTTGCCAGCCAAGCCGTTGGCTAACAAAAGAACTGTATCGTTTGTGCTCATGTCGCCGTCAACTGTGATGCTGTTGAAGCTTTTTGAGACAGCTTCCTTAAGGCATTTTTTTAGATTTATAGAACTAATATTAGCATCAGTTGTTAGAAAGCTTAGCATTGTGGCGTGTAGCCCTGAAGCTTTAGATACAGGTTGTGTTCCGTTTGGGCTCATGCCCGGTTGAATCATGCCTGCGCCCTTAGCGATGCCGCCAAGTCTTACCGTTTTACCTCCAAGCTTAAACTCAACCGAGATTTGTTTAGGCTTTGTATCACTAGTCATGATTGCTTCAGCGGTTTGGCATGCAGCTTTTTGCGTTGATTTTAATTCTTGAGCAATAGTTGAGATCCCTTTGCGAATTTGATCCATTGGAAGGTTTACACCGATGCGTCCTGTGGATCCAACCAGAACATCCGAGTTTCTTATACCTAGTATTTTGGCAGTGATCGTTGCCATTTCTAGAGCATCTTTGATGCCTTGTGGGCCAGTGCAGGCGTTAGCATTACCGGAATTTACTACTACTGCTTGAGCAGAATTATTTTTCAAATGCTTTATGCATATTTTTACGGGTGCGGCACAGATTTGATTAGTCGTAAACATTCCGGCAGCTTTTGCTGGGACTTCTGAGAAGATCAAAGCGAGATCACGTTTTTCTCCCTTGTTACTACCTTTGCCCGTACCAATCTTTTTTAGATTACAAAATCTAGAAGCCGCAAGAAACCCCTGCGGCGAAGTAATCGATCCTCCGATAATTTTAAATTTGGCCATGGCTTAAATTTTAAGTCCGATAGACTCTTCAAAACCAAATTTTATATTGAATGACTGTATTGCTTGACCGCTGGCGCCTTTTACAAGGTTATCCTCAGCGCTGAATATTCGTAGCCGTTGGGTTCTTGCATCAGAAGCCCATCCGATTTCNATCGTGTTTGTATTAGTCACGTTCTTTGTGTCAGGTAAACGTTTGTTACCAGTAATTCNAACGAAAGGTTCATCATTGTAGAAATNTTCTAAGCATTCTGTTACNGATTTAATCCAATGTGTNAAGTCATTCGAGTGTTCAACNGGTGGCTTTAAATATAAAGTGGTAAGAATNCCACGGCTAACNGGAACCAGATGNGGTGTGAACTCAATGGTTACNGGTGCGCCATTAGCTATTCCCATTTCTTGTTCGATTTCAGATAAGTGTCGATGTTTTGGAACTCCGTAAGGTCTAAGGCTCTCATTGCATTCTACATAGAGAAAAGGTACTGATGCATTTCGTCCTGCACCACTTACTCCACTCATAGAATTGGCTATGATCTGATTGGTATCTATCAACCCTTTTTTGATCAATGGAATGGTCGGAAGTAGAATGCTAGTTGGATAACAGCCNGGAGAGGCAATTANTGTNGCATTGGCAATGGCGGCGCGGTGAATCTCTGGCAGGCCGTAGACAGCTTTAGTAAGCCACTNTGGTTNAGGGTGTTCGTTTCCGTAGAANTCCTTGTAAATAGCTGCATCATTTATACGGAAGTCAGCACTGAGATCGATAACAGTCACTCCTTTATTTGCCAGTGGAACTGCAAACTCTGCNGCTATTCCATGGGGTAGTGCNAGAAAGACNACATCAGCCTTTTCNGAGAGNANNTCGATTGATGGTGAAGAGAATTTTAAATCGGNNGCATGATTGTATCCCGCAAAACGTGGGAATACTGAGGCCATTGTTTGGCCGGCGTACTGGCGAGATGTTAGCACCGATAAATTGACATGAGGATGCTCAAGAAGCAGTCGCACTAATTCTTCTCCGGAGTACCCAGAGGCCCCGACGATTGCAACATTTACTTTTTTTTCTGCCATATTCTCTTATTTTTTTAATAGCGCTTGGCCAAGCGCAATTTAGTTAGTTGTTTTGTAAAAAACAAAAGCCCCGCCAGTATTTAACCGGCGGGGCTTGGAAATAATAATAATTAGCGTTTGCTGAATTGGAACTTTTTCCGAGCCCCGGGTTGTCCAGGTTTCTTTCGTTCTTTTTTTCGTGGATCACGTGAAAGATGTCCGGCATCTTTTAGAGGTTGGCGTAATTCTCCATTGGACTTTTCTAGTGCCCTCGCGATACCTAGTCTGACAGCACCAGCTTGTCCGGCCATTCCACCTCCTGATACGTTTATACGCACATCTGTTTTATCACTAAGATCAACCGTTTCTAATGGTTCAATTGCGATTGACCTTTGGTTTTCAACAGTAAAATATTCTTCAACATCATGACCATTGACGGTCACTTTGCCTGAACCGTCGGCTAACCGCACTCGGGCGATTGCTCGTTTGCGGCGTCCAGTTCCTAAAAATTCTTCGGTTTGAGCCATTTTAAAATGAGTTTAAGAGATTTCGCAGATTGTAGGGGCCTGAGCACCATGTGGATGATCGGCTCCAGCATAGATCTTAAGTTTCTTAAAAATCTGACGTCCCAAGCGATTACGTGGAATCATTCCTTTAACAGCTCGTTCTATGAGGCGTTCAGGATGTTTAGCCCGAACATCAGCAGGAGAGAATTGTTTTTGACCACCACGCCATCCGGAGTAAGTTGTCATTACCTTGTCGGTTTCTTTTTTACCAGAAAGAACAACTTTT
>PAOJ01000020.1 GCA_002708005.1 Verrucomicrobiales bacterium
GTGTTCCGATATTGATAATACATGCGCCATCCCGAATCCGAACCTTCAGGTAGATATACGAGACGCTCTCGCTCTCCTTGGAAATCAGCATCATGATCTACGGCAAAGATATTNCCATAATTNTCAAAATCGAAGTACTGGCAATTACGAAGGCCATTGGCAAAAATCTCGAACTCGCTTCCGTCTGGGTTGCAACGCAAGATGCACCCGGAATGTGGGTTGCTAACTCGCTTCCCTTTTTTTGTAAGGACATCCAAACCACGATCTCCCATGCTCCAATAGAGCTTGCCGTCATAGCCTTGAACGATGCTGTGGAGGTCGTGATTCCCGTATCCAATGTGGGGAGCGAAGCCATGAGCAATGCTTTCTCTGCGGTCTGCAACCCCATCACCATCCGTATCGGTCAACTTCCAAAGGTCTGGAATAATTGTAGTGTAGACGTGTCCGCCAATCGGCGTAACGCTNTGGGCTACCCCAGTCAGAACTTTGTTGAAACCGTCNGCAAAGAGNGTTGCCTTATCAAATACTCCATCGGCGTTCTCATCTTGNAGTGTGTAGATCTTTTCGCTGCGNACAGANAAGTCCCNNACGTCCACTTTTCCATCACNGTTGTAGTCCNNCANTCTCTGTCGTGCGGCGATTTGTGGTGAGTAATTCTCTATTATCCACTGGCGCTTTGCTTTTGTGGATGTCAGTTCCATGTCCTTTTCATGTAGGAAAGGTGATTGAATAAGACTGATTTCTTCACGCTGCTGCCGAATAGTTTCGGTAACGTAAACCTTGCCATCGTAACTGATCCCAACTCCCATNATGGGCTTGGGCATAAACTCGCCTCGCATGACAGGCACCGCCAGTAGTCCGTCACGCCCGATTAATGTGCCTGAAACCTTGGGCGGGCTGGCCCCAATCACATGCGTAGCCATATGGGCGTTTAATCCCAAAACCATGCCTATTAGGCAGAGGAATATTAAGGGGGATTTTATGCAATTATAAATCATGGTTTAAGCCAGGAGAAGGAGTTCTTTACCCGTATTCCCGAATGAAATCCAATATAAATCATAGTAACATGAAACGGTGTGAGATTAATTGAGAAAAGGGAGAGACAGTGGGATTTGGACACCTTAAGATCTTTCTTGATAGGAGCTTTGAGAGTGGAGACTGTTCGATTTACTTCACCTACGCTAATTCCTCTAAGGTTTTAGCTACTTCTTTATCCTCCGAAACAAAAAAGATAAAAACAAACACGGATCTCGTCCGTTAGGTATAGAAGAATGAACAGTTTGAATTCATCAAAAAGGAGAACTCTGCATAGGTTACTACTAGAAACAATTTTTAGTAGTTGCGTTCTGTTATTTGCAGTACCGCTTAAAGCTTTAAAAATTGCACATTCCAGTGATGCATCGAAAATCGAAGTGCAAGCTGCAAAGGAAGTAAGGCGTTACATTTTTCTCAGAACTGGCATAGCTCCTGAAGTAATATCAGCAATAAGATATGCTGACTTGCCAGATGGTGATGTCATTGTCATCGCTGCTGACAACAAGTTCATTATTGCCGAGCTGAAATTTGAGTATGGGAATGTGGATGCTCCGGATTCCGACAATAGAAATGGTTATATACTCAAGTCTATCACCAAGAATGATAGGCATGTCCTAGTCATTACTGGTGCCGATGCCGTGACTACGTTGACTGCCGCCTATCGATTTGCGGAAACGATAGGATGCTACTTCAATTTGGCAGGAGATGTAATTCCTGATCAGAAATTGGCATACCCTCCGGATATAAGTGACTATAATGAAAAATCGCAACCGTGGTTTGAATTAAGGGGGAATCTACCTTTTCATAATTTTCTTGCCGGTCCAGATTTTTGGAGCAAAGCCGACTACAAGTCCTTCATGACACAACAGGCAAAAATGGGATTAAACTTTTTTGGCCTGCATCATTATCCCGAGCGTGGAGAACCTTCATCAATTGAAGGGCCGGAGCCGCACGTTTGGATCGGCCACAAGAACGACGTCAATGATGACGGCACCATAAAGGAGGGAGGCGCATACCCCACATATTGGGCAAGCACCTTTCGGCCAGCTGAGAACAGCTGGAGTGGAACGCCCGTTAAGACATCTGGTTTCAGCGATGGGGCCAACCACCTTTTTGCATATAATGAGATGGCATCAGACGCGATCGGGTTAAAGAAGCCTAGTACTCCTAAGGAGAAAGCCGAAGTGTTAAACAAGGTTGGATTCCTGCTGCATGATGCCTTTACCCATGCAAAAAAACTAGGAATCAAGACAGCTCTTGGTAGCGAATCTCCTTTGGCCTTTGAGCCGGGCAACTCTCAGATAAATGACGAAGGTGATCCTGCGCACATAATAACCGAAGATTGGATACGCACCTGTCCTCCACATGTTCGAGACAGAATGAGGGATGTATATGGATTCACAGTTCCTGTTTCCAGGGGAGCTGACAATGAAGCCTTTGCTAAATCCCTTTATCAAGGAATGTTTACTAGGATTATGAGGACCCACCCATTGGATTATTTTTGGGTATGGACGTACGAAATGTGGTCTTATGGAGGTCATGAACCCTCNAGGGAACAGATAGAAGCAGTTGCAGACGACTACAAGTATGCCCAGCAGGTCATAACGGAAATGAATACGCCTTTTAAGTTGGCTACTTTTGGATGGAAGGTTGGAAGTTCCGGTGGGGATGGTGATGAATTGGAGTTTCACGATGATCTACCAACCGAAGTTCCCTTTGGCACTTTGTGGGATAATGCGCAGGGGATGTGGGCGGTAATGCCGAAGGGGCGTAAAGGTTGGACTTCTTGTTGGTATGAAGAAGACTGGGGACTGATACAGCCTCAACTGCGATCCATGAGTGTATATAATGAAGTTGCTCATGGGTTACGTAATGGCGGAGTGCAAGCTAATATTGCAAAACATTGGCGGATCAAGTCCGTTTCACAAGCATCAGCGGCACACTCCAAATTGTCATGGAATAATCGAGCTCCAGTTGGTGGTGAATTGCTAACCTTCGAGAAAGCTTTAAAGAAGTTTCCCATATTCGATATTTTTGAAACTTCAACAGTCAATCAGCCTCCTGCCTTTGTTAGCTGGATTACAAAACACTATCAGGAATGGGCTAAGGCCAACTTTGGACCTGAGAAATCTGATGAGATAGGGGCACTTTTGGCTATGGCCGACAGATTAGGAGAACCAAAGTTTACTGGTGATGGTATTGAAGGGTCCATACCTAGATCTTCCCGATTTCTCCCGAGTGCCCTCAACGAGTTAGAAGACGCTGATCCGAAGAGCACGACAGATCCAAGATTCTTGGATGCCATTCATGTATATAAGCAGTTCTGTTCCTATAAGGACCACATTGTTGGGATTGGAAACATGGATCGCTATATGTATTGGTATCACTTTTTTCAAAGCCAGATTGAACTTTGCAAGATGGCTATTTACAGACAATTATATGCCGAAAGTGATTTTACTGATATATCTAAAAAGAAGCTTATTCTGAAAAGCTGGAGCAATATGATGACGCATGAGATACAACGTGTAAGAAATGTTTCGGAATTGGGCGTCATTGCTCAGTTACATCAGTCTACATTGACGGATATAATCAGGGAGGAATTAGGGATTACAGATCCGGTTGATACCACTTATAAGGGCAAGAGTTCGGTCAGGGCTATGCCGGAATTATCTCAGATACACAGTGAGGAGGATTTTGAACAGAAGGTGATATTTATAGGCGAAGGCGGGGTGACTAAACCTGAAATGCATTANAGAAAAATAGGATCATCAGGACCATTCTCTGTCTTTGATCTTGCGCCAGTGAACAGTAGTATCCGTGTCATGAAGGCGTCATTGGCTAATCCGGGTTACGACTTCGAGTACTATATTAGTGGCATGATAGATGGGGAGTCAGTAACNTATCCTGTGACTGGAGGTAAAAGTACATCAAGTATCAATAAAACAGTCGTGATTTCTCTCCAATAAAATTTAATGATATGTTAAAGGAAAGTGNCTGAATGAGCCTTCGGTTNCTGCTAATAATTATCAAGGTGCTGATTTGGCCAAGCGTTTGGCCAAGTGCTGATGACAGTCCGTCATTGGAAGACGGGTTGTCCGTCACCTTCAAATTGGCAGCCGATGGCACGGCGGATCACACCGTGCGGCCCCATTTCATGTTGTATGTCCCTGCCGGCGAAGCGCCTAGTCCATTCATTAAGCCTGGGCCGTTTACGGCTAACTGGGAGGGGCTNATTCATCTCGACCTGCGCGACCGNTTTATTTTTCAAGCCGAACTCAACGGCAGCCTCAAGCTGGAACTTAACGGCANCTCGGTGATGGAGGCTACAGGTACGGGTGGGATGACCGATCCGACAAAGCGCATACGGTTGAGCTCCCGCAGCAACATGCTCAAGGCGACCTTCACATCGCCGGAAAAAGGAGACGCTTTTTTTCGACTTTACTGGTCTACGCCCGACTNCGGCAACGANCCGATNNCNCCGAAGTNCCTCAAGCATTTGCCAAACGAAAACTTGGCCAANGGAAAGGCNNTNCGGCNNGGNCGACAGTTGGCGGCGGAACATCGGTGTTTCANGTGTCACGTTGATGNTGNCCCTGATAAGGGCATGCCAGAGCTGGCGATGGACGCGCCNGCGTTTGAAGGGATTGGCTCGAGGAGAGGAGTGGACTGGATGGCTGACTGGGTGCTGAACCCGAAGAAGATGAGGCCAAGCGCGAAAATGCCGGCGATGCTTCACAGCTCNACAGCCGAANCGGATGCACGTTTGATCGCNGCCTATCTCGGTTCTCTGAAAAGAGGTCAACCTAACAAGCCGGTATCGGTGGATTCCGNAGGCATTTCGAAGGGTCAGGAGTTATACAAGCAATTGAACTGCGCCGCCTGTCACACGCTGGAAAAAGAGCCGGTCGTAACGGGAAAGCTGGCGATTGGCCAAGCGCAGCGAAAATTTGGCCAAGCAGGAGCCCTCTCAGCATTCCTACAAAACCCGCAGGCGCATTATAAATGGATTCGCATGCCGAATTTCGCGCTNGCGGAAAAAGANGCCAATGCGCTCGCAGCATTTTTGTTTTCAAAATCGACCCCTNACAAGGCGAGNTCACAGGCCTACGATGCATCAAAGATTGCTGCTGGAAAAAAGTTGATCAGTTCGCATGGCTGCTTGAATTGCCATTCGATGAAGTTAGAAAACTCGTTTTCTGTGGTGGCTATCTCGGACTTGTCCAAAGGCTGCCTCGCAGACTCGCCAGAGGGTTCGTCGGCGCATTTTGGTTTTACATCTGCGGAGCGTTTGGCCTTACGCCTGTTTATGAAAAAGGGTATGGCATCACTTGGCCAGGCAAGCCTAGCAGAGTTCGCCCTGCGGCAGACCGCNGACTCAAACTGCCGGAATTGCCATGGACAGATGGAAAGCTTGCCACCGTTTGAAGTGCTTGGTGGGAAGCTTAAGCCGGGTTGGGCGGAGAAGTTGCTACTGGGCACGTTGGGCGAAAGGGCACGCCCGTGGCTGCACGCTCGTATGCCCGCTTTCCCGGCGCGGGCCAGCGGTTTAGCTAAGGGCTTGGCTATGCTGAACGGGCATTCGCCGGTGACTCCGCAGGAGGGGCCGGTCGACCCGGAGAAGGCGAAAGTGGGCCGCAAGTTGGTCTCGGCAAACGGCGGTTTTTTCTGTTTTAGCTGCCATGCCATCGGGGCGCTCAAGCCGGCTCAGGTTTTCGATGCGCAAGGTGTCAACCTAGCCAAAGTCGGCGACCGGTTATTGCCGGAGTATTTTCGTCGCTGGATGAGCAGCCCACTGCGGGTGGACCCGCAGACCAAGATGCCGGCTTATTTTAATCAGGGGCAGAGCGCGTTGTTCGATATTTTGGACGGCGATGCAGCGAAGCAGATTGAGGCGCTATACCATTACATTCGTTTGGGTAGCGAGATAGTGCCGCCGGAGGTGCCGGGGCAGTGATTTTTTACTTAAGAATCTCTCCGCCCAGCCAAAGGGACAGGACAAGAGCTTACAAATAATGAAAAAATTTGTTCAAACGATTCATCAGCCGATCTCCGCAATCCCTGACGAGACCCATGAAACCGCAAAAAGAAACTTAAACACTCTTAGCGCTGAGGCCTATGTCGGTGATCACTAAGAAACAACAGATTCAGTTTCGCGAGGAGGGCTACTTCATTCTCGAACGCGCTGTGCCTGAAAAGCAGTTAAAGATTCTGCGTGAAGCGTGTGATTATTTGATCGAGGCAATGCATGCGGAAATGGATCGGCTGGGTACCGATCATATTCACATCAGCCATCGTCACAAACGCTATCATATAGCTAAGCAATACGAGCGCGCACCGCGTTTGGTAGAGTTTGTGTTCAGTGAACTGATGGCCGATATTTGCCGCGCTACCGTCGGCGACAAGGCGTTTCTTTTTTACGATCAATACGTCGTAAAAGCAGCTGAACAGGGTATGGCTTTCTCTTGGCATCAGGACAGCGGGTATCTCGGTTTTCCTCACACCCCCTACGTTACCTGCTGGACGGCGGTGGACGATATGACGCTCGCCAACGGTACCGCGCATGTGATGCCGTTTTCGCAAATTGGCATTCGCACGCTAGTTGAGCATGTGCGTGATGAAAGCACCGGTGACAAGGCAGGCTATTTCGGGGAAGCCCCTGGTGTGCCGGCGATTGTGCCGGCGGGTAGCGTGGTGGTTTTCAGCTCTCTCAGCTTTCATCGCAGTGGCCCGAACACCACCGACCAAATGCGCCGTGCTTATGTCACCCAATATTCTCCGGAAATTCTCCGACGCCCTGGGGAAATCGAGCCGATGCACTTGGGCGTGCCTTTTTTAGAAAACGGCCGCAGAATTTTCCAGAAATGAACACCCTTTCATGTAGCCATTTGCTCGGACTTGCCTCTACCACGAATATAACTTCTGGGATCTCGTTCATTATATCGACGCTTAAAGGGCTAACTGTAAGCTGCCAGCAGCAGGAATAACATCATGCGCCTGACGGTTTTAATTGCATGGAGCCTACCGTTAATTGCGGTTGCGCAGCCTGTGGTTCCAGGCTTTGAAAGGTTTCCGCGGGACAATCATGCGCAACAAATTGCCGCCGGTGAAGTGCTCATCAATGAGTTGAACTGCGTCGCCTGCCATGTTTCTGCAGGGGAAAAGGCCAAGCGCTTTCAACAACGTCAGGCACCAATTTTGTTCACTAGCCACAACCCCGCCGCCCCTGGCTGGATTCGCAATTGGCTGATGTCCCCGCATAAGCTCAAGCCCGGTACGCTCATGCCAGATCTGCTGCACGGTTTGGATTCCGATAAAAAATCCGAAGCCGTCGAAGCGCTGAGCCATTATCTCATGTCCCTGTCTCCCAGCGTTTCTTCGGAAACAGCCATGACCGGGGATTCTGATGAGGGTAAGAAATTATACCGCTCCATCGGCTGTGCCCAATGCCACGCGCCTGATGCGAAGGACAACGGGCGCGACATTCCTCTAGGTGAACTTCGTGTCAAGTACACCCATGCCAATCTCATCAAATTTCTGAGAGATCCCCTACACAGTCGCCCCGCCGGTCGCATGCCGCGTATTCCTATGACCGAACAGGAATCGGCCCATCTCTCCGCTTACTTAAGAGCGGGTCTTAAGCCGATCGATCTCAATCGTCTGACTCGCGACTCTGCCGCATTCAAGTTGCAACGGAAAGGTGCCAAGCTGTTTAATAGCCTCCGGTGCGCTAACTGTCATCAATCCTCCAAGTTCTCTGTTCAACCTGTCCTTTCCAAACCGTTGCCCGAGCTGAACCACCAAAGGGGCTGTCTTGCCCAAAAGCCCGCCGCTAGTGTGCCGGACTTTCAACTGAATGCGGACCAACGTACTGCCATTACCGCCGCTCTGCAGGCAAAGCCTGTCGTGCCGACGTTGCTCTCCGAAACCCACCACCAAATGCGCCTGCTCAATTGTACCGCCTGCCACGATCGCAAGGTCCTTGGCCAGCCTGACTCCCAACGCGATGAGCTCTTCCTAGGTTTGGGCAAAGATCTCGGTGATGAAGGTCGCCGGCCGCCCACGCTGACGGGCGTGGGCGCCAAGCTTACCGAGTCCGCGCTGCATAAGGTGTTACGTGGCAATGGCCCCGTACGACCCTACCTTGCCACGAGGATGCCGGATTTCGGAGAAGAACATGCTAATCATTTGACCCAGCTGCTTGCCGTTACTGATGTCCGCGCCGATGTGAAACCAACTCCGCGGGATGGCAATGAAAATAAGGTAGGCCGCAACAAATACGGGCGAGAGTTGATGGGAGTGAGAGGGCTCAACTGCATCACCTGTCATCAACTTGCGGGGCACAAATCGCTCGGCATCCAGGCACTCGATCTCGCTAGTGCGCCAGAGCGGCTTCGGCCTGAATGGTTTCGGGATTACTTGATCAACCCAGCCTCCTTCCGCCCCGGGACACGCATGCCCTCGTTCTGGCCTGAAGGCAAAGCCGTCAGCTCCATCCTCGGTCGCAACACTGAACTTCAGATCGACAGCTTGTGGGTTTATCTAAACGAGTTGGAGCAAACCCGGTTACCGGAAGGTTTAGAAAAGAAAGGCGGCTTCGAGTTGAAGCCGATCAACCGGCCAATCGTGTTTCGAACCTTCATGGCAGATGCTGGCACTCATGCTATTGCCATTGGATTTCCAGCTGGTGTGCATGCGGCGTTTGATTCCGAGTCTGTCGGCTGGACGACCGTGTGGAGAGGCAAATTTCTCGATGCGGAAAGTACTTGGGACGATCGCTTCACGCCGTTAGCTAAACCGCTCGGAACGAACATCATAAAACTTCCTTCCGGTCCGGCTGTTGGACTGCTTCAAGACGGCATGCCTTGGCCGAAAGGCGGTCTGGATTTTTTAGGTTATCGTTTGTCCAAAGGCGGTACGCCTACAATGCTCTATCGCCACGGCAAGACGGATATCACCGATACTCTCACGCCGATTAGTGACGGTTTACAGCGACGGATGGAGTTCATTGGCGGCGAAGGAAATCTCTGGGTGCGACTGGCGGTTGCTAGAGAATTTCGCACCAGTGAACGTGGCGAATGGATCGGTGACAATAAACTAACCCTTATAGTCCCTAACGCCCGTAAGCGCGCAATCAAGGGGTCTTCGGAACTCATCACGCCAATTAAATTGAAAGCCACCGACAAGACGGTGTTGGAGGTTCAGCTGTCATGGTAATCCGATTTTTCACTTCAGAGACAAAGAGAATAATTAAATTCATTGTCTATGTGCTCTCTGTGTCTATGTGGTTCAATTCAAACGCCGCAGAAAAGGATTATTACAAACTTACTACCGTCTCCTTTCCCGACGATCTAAAGCTCGAGGTCAGTGGAATGGCTACTTTGCCTGGGGATCGAATGGCGATTGCCATTCGGAAAGGAGAGGTGTGGATTGCTGATAAACTTTCGACTGATAATCCAGTTTATAAACAGTTTGCTAGTGGCTTACACGAACCGCTCGGGCTTGCGTTACACAAAGGAGATCTATTTACAGTGCAACGTAGCGAACTTACACGGCTGCGTGATACTAATTTTGATGGTCGTGCAGATGAATATCTCACATTTGCAAAGGGTTGGGGAGTGACCGGCAATTACCACGAGTATGCCTATGGCCCGGCTGTCGATGGCGAGGGAAACCTTTGGGTTGCTCTTAACTGCTCCATCGGAAAGGGGCCTAACCCCAACAACCTGTGGCGCGGCTGGAGCCTGCGCGTCAAACCCGATGGCTCTTGGGCTCCCATATCCGGCGGTTTACGTTCTCCCTCTGGCATTGGGATCAATCTTGACGGTGATGTGTTTGCTACAGATCAGCAGGGCAACTGGTTTCCGACCTGCCCTCTGGTTCATGTGAAGCTCGGTGCTTTCCACGGGCACGCCGATGCTCTTCAATTCACCAGCAACCCAGAAGCAACTTTTAAGCTGAATCAGCCCCTGCCGAAAAACTTGACCGTTGCGGATGCCGCTAAGCGTATTCCGGCCTACCAACTGCCAGCTGTCTGGTTTCCTTATCGAAAGATGGGCATGAGTACGACAGATATTTTGGCTGACAGTACCCAAGGGAAATTTGGCCCATTTTCCGGCCAGATGTTTTGCGGCGAGTTTACGATGTCTTTTGTATCACGCGTGTTTCTGGAAAAGGTCCGTGGCGAATATCAGGGAGCGTGTTTTCGTTTTCGCGATGGACTTGACTGTGCCGCTCTGCGCCTGCAATGGGGTTTGGATGGATCGATGTATATCGGCCAAAGCAATCGTGGCTGGAATTCGCTAGGCACAAAAAGCTATGGCCTGCAACGCCTTCAATGGACCGGCAAGGTCCCCTTTGAGATTAAGAGTATGTCAGTCACGCGACAGGGATTTCGCCTGAGTTTCACGCAGATGTTTGATTTCAACACCGCCGTTAGGGCTAACAGTTACAATCTCAAAAGCTATACCTACCCCTACCAGTCCCGCTACGGTGGCGAGCCGGTGGATATGAAAATTCACGAGTTGAAATTTGTTAAATTGGACGAGTCCGGTCTTTTCATCGATCTTGCTGTGGATGAATTGCGTGAGGGCTACGTTTACGAACTGCATGCCCATGGCGTCCGCGACCATAAGGGCAGCAAGCTGCTTCACCCAGAAGCATATTATACGCTTAACCGGGTGTTGAAGTAGCAACTTTCCATGGGGCTCAGCCAGGGAGAACGCTCAATCCTGTCTTATGGCAGGAAGCCCGTAATAAGCAGTGTTGACGGATCAGTTCAACTTTACACGACCGAAAAGTATCGATTTACAGCTTAAATTATTAGGCTGGCGGGAAGGATTGCAAAATTAATACTTGGCGATAGTTTATCTGGGAAAAATGCGATTCATTCAAAATCCTAAAGTACTTCAAGTAATCATTTTTTTCTTATTGCTGGTTTCTGGACTTAGCATAATGGCAAAAATAGAGACGGAAGTTAAACTGTCTAAAACCATAACAATACTTCATGGAGTTGAATCTGAAAATCAAATGCTCAAAACTAAAATTATTGAATTAGAAAAACAAATCTCTGAATCAAATGCTGAAATGAGATGAGAGCACGACTTATTATTTCAATACTACCTTATGTCTTGGCTCTATTACTTTTTTACTCCTTAGCAATTCACATGTATCAAAGTTTAAATGGTTGGCCAGAGAGCATAGGAACAAATGGTTTTCCGCCAGCGTTATTAATACATGATCAAATAACTAGTGCTTACATAACCTGTTTGCTTTTATTTACTATTTTTGTAGTGCCTGCAATTATTCTATTATGCCTCCTCGTCCCCCGCTTTCGTTATCTGGTTTTTTATTTCGTGGTGCATTTTGTATCGTTACCGATTTGTTATGGACTAATTAATCTTGCTCCTAATGATTTCCTCTACTGGTGGTGGGATTAAAATCTTCTAACCATGAATCCAGATTTTAACTGAGATTTTGGCTCGCTCCTGAGGGCTATATAGCCGATTTTGGGCCCTGTTCCATGAATTGCGCTAAAGTCATGCTGACCTTGTTCACTGTGGCCGGATTCCTTTCGGCCAGAGCTAATAGCATGAACGAAGCCGCGCTGCGGGAGGATGCTCAAAAGGGATTCAAGGAAAAGGTTGAACCTTTCGTTAAAAAATACTGCACGAGTTGCCACGGCAGTCGGGCAAAGGCAGGGATCAATTTTGCTTCAGCACTCAAGAATCCTGGAGGTGAGTCAGCGTCGTTGCATTGGAAGAAGGCCATTGCGAACGTCAAGGTGCACGATATGCCGCCAGAAGACTCTTCCAAGAAACCTACTGACGAGGAACGCCTCCAATTCATTAAGTGGGCTGGCAAGGTTAAGTACCTGTCGCCTCGCGATCCTGGGCAGTTTGTAATCCGTCGGCTTACCAAGAAAGAATATGCCAACACTCTGAGCGATTTGTACGGAGTAGATACATCGATCGCCGAAAGCCTTCCTGAGGAAGTAGCGGGAGAAGGCTTTCTTAATTCAATTTCCCCTTTGCAGTCGGAACTTTTTCTCGAAATAGCTAATAAGGTCGTAAAGCAAGTTATAGCATCGAAAGGCAAAGGGCTCACNGATAATCAAAGGAAACTTTTTTTCGAAGAACTTTCTAAAAATGCAGACCATCGCGAAAAAGCTCGCGGAGTAGCACGTTCTCTGGCTCGGGGTGCTTACCGGCGGCCGCCGACCGAAGAGGAGCTCGACGTGCTCGTCGACGTCTACGATCTCGCCTGTAACAATGAACTCAACCACACTGAAGCGTTGGGTTTGATGCTTAAGGCGGTTCTTGTTTCTCCTCAATTTCTTTTTATCACGCCCGCTGCTGTGCCCAAATCTAAGGAATCGATAGTCTTGTTGGATGACTACCAGTTGGCTTCTCGACTTTCATACTTTCTGTGGTCTGCACCTCCAGATGCAGCTTTGGCNGCTTTGGCGAACAAAGGCAAACTACATCAGCCCGAGATCCTTCGAGGGCAAGTGTCACGACTATTGAAAGATGAAAGATCGCGAGCGTTGTTTGACGGCTTTGGCTCGCAGTGGTTGCGAGTCAACGATTTGGATGAACGGGTGTTCGACCCGAAGACGTTTCCCGAAATGACGCCGGCCCTGCGTGTGTCGATGATGGAGGAGGCTCGCTTATTTTTTCAAAGCATTCTGCTCGAAAACCAAAGNGTCGCTAGGTTAGTGGACAGCGATTACACTTTTGTGAATGAATCGCTTGCCAAGGTGTACGGGATTAAGCAATCCGTCCTAGGTCCAAAGATGCAGAGGGTCAAGCTGACGAACCCGAATCGGGGAGGAATCCTCGGGATGTCGGCCACTTTAGCGAGCACTTCTTTTCCAAATCGAACCAGCCCCGTAATCCGAGGTGTATGGGTGCTGGAGCAAATTCTTGGGGAACGAGTTCCTCCTCCTCCGCCTGACATCCCTGAACTGGAGGAGCAGCCTCGCAATGAAGTGGAAGGGCTGACGTTGCGTCAAAGGACTGAGCTCCACCAATCGGAAGTCACCTGCCGCAACTGCCACAAGGTGCTGGATCCAATTGGCTTTGGGCTGGAAAATTTCGATGCCATTGGACGGTGGCGTGAAAAGAATGATGAGGGACTCGCTATCGATTCCGCTGGGAAGTTACCCAGCGGAGAAAGTTTTTCCTCGCCAGCCGAATTGAAAGGCCTCCTTGCTCAACGTGAAGCNGATATCGCACGAAACTTGGCTGAAAGGTTGATGTCGTACGCGTTGGGCCGACAACTAGAGGGTTACGATGATGTTGTAATTGATCAATTGATGGTCAAAATAGCCAAGAACCAGTATCTTGTCCGTGATATCATCACCGAGGTTGTCACCAGTTACCTATTTACACACCAAAGAATAAAAGGATGAAAATGACCAAGCCTTCTCAAATTGACCGTCGCACCTTCCTTAAAGGTGCAGGCGTTTCCCTAGCGCTGCCATTTATGGATTCTTTGACCGCTGTTGCGGCTTCCGCCAGACCACCTGTGCGGTTGGCTTTCATGTATATGCCGCATGGGGTCATCATGGATCAGTTTTGGCCTAAAAGTCAGGACGCATTCCTTAACNCACCCCCGCCCATTATCAAGTCGTTGCAACCGGTGATGGATCAATGCTTGATGATTAAGGGAATTTCCGGGGTTCCTATTACACCATTCAAGGGGGCTCCGCACGCCTTGGAATTGTCGACTTGGCTTACGGCACGGTTGCCCAATGCTAGTACACGTGGCCGCATCAATATCTCCATCTCAGCCGATCAAATTATGGCCAACTACGTCGGTGCCCAGACCTTGCTGCCTTCTCTCGAGTTGGCAACGATGCCTCAGACTTGGAAGGAGAATCAAGAAGGTTTGCACGAGGCTTATTATTCTCACTGTAGTTACCGATCGCCTACCCAACCCGTGCCCGCCGAGATCGACCCTCGCAATGTTTTGACTCGACTATTTGGCAAACGCGGCAAAGCCGGGAAGGTCACTAAGAGTAACCCGTTAGACCGGCAAATGCTCGACCGCGTTCTTGGTGGAGCCAGGGACTTGCGTCGGACCTTGGCCAAAGCCGACCAAGATAAGCTTGATGAATACCTCGACAGCGTGCGTTCGGTGGAACGGCGTATAGCCGCCATCGAGTCTCGCCAACAAGAGGCCGCTCTGGAGAAGGCAGGAGTTCGTACAGCCAAGCGAGATGCTGCCGACTCGCCGCCAATTGAGGTCAAGATTCCTGAGGGAGACAAGCGGAGCGAGTACATGCAGGTGATGTGCGACNTAACAATCCTTGCCTTTCAAACCGACACCACTCGCGTCAGTACCTATATTGGCTCCCGGCCTAACGGAGCGTCCTATCCCGAGCTTGGCTTTTCTAACCAGCATCACTCGCAGACGCACTACGGCAACGATCANGAAATGATCAGAAAGGTTGCTGCGATCAACGAGTTAAACGTCGCACAGTACGCCTACATGGTGAAGAAGATGCACGCACTTAAGGAAGGAGAAGGCACTCTGCTTGATAACTGTATAATGATGTGGGGCTCAGGTCTGGAAGACGGAAACAAGCACCGACGAGACAATCTTCCGTTCATCCTTGCCGGTAAAGGAGGAGGTTCTCTAAAAACTGGCCGCTTCCTGTCTAATATCAAAGGTAATCAGGGGGACCTCCTTACCACCTTGCTTTCCTGTGTCGGCGTGCCTTTGGATCGTCCGATAGGTATTTCCACCAAGCAAATCAATGAAATTAAGGCCTAACCAAAGTTTTGACTTAAAATAATCTCATGAGATCGCAAGCTCTGAACAGCGGCTGTAACTTGACTTCAAAAGATGAGAAGCTTGCGATTTCAGCTGCAATTAGATCAATTGTCGGGGTGTGCAAAATGCCCCCTTTAAACTCTCTCAACAGGGAACAGGGCTTCGCGAGATGAAAAATAATTACTTGGCTACTACGGGTTTAATTTTATTAGCAGCTTTTGCATGCTTTTCTTCAGTTAAAGCTCAGGACAGTTCTGAAAGTGTTAATGACTTTGCCAAAGGCATTGGGCCCATTCTTCAAGAGTATTGTTACGACTGCCATGGAACAAAAAAAACCAAAGGCAAGGTCAAGCTGACGGACTACGATTCATGGGCAGACCTAGAGAAGGATCCAGAACTAATTGAAAAGATGATCGAGGCATTGAATAAAAACGAAATGCCTCCAGANGAGGANAAACAGCCTAGNNNTAANCANCGNAAAGTAATGNTANTNGAGCTNGAGANNGCNTTTAAAAANGCTATNGNTCATNGCANTCCTGCNNCNCCACTTNGTCTTAGGCGNATGAATCGTTTNGAATACGGTAATGCNGTAAGAGACTTGTTCGATCTTAAGTCGTGGGTTTACTCGATCAATGATCGAATCATTAGAGATCATAATAATTATTTCAGGCCCGAAACCGGCAAAATGCCCAAAGTCGCAAGAGTGGGTAATCGAATTATGGGGCTTCAGCAGATGTTGGAGAATCGGTTGCTGGGNGTTATGGCATTTCCAAAAGATCCTCCCGCAGAAAACGGGTTCAACAATCGCGGCGATCATCTAAGTATGACGCCAACGCTCATGGAGGCCTTTTTGGAACTTAGCCGGTCAGTTGTGAATGCTGAGAATTTTGATAAAAACTGTCAGGTCTGGAATGATCTGTTTCAGGATCCATCACAGAAGCCATTGACCCAGGGATTTGGATTTATTAACGCAGATAAATCTGTCGCGACGCATAGCACGGGGCTGACTATTAGTGCTTGGATTCGCCCAACAAAAGTAACTAAAAATTGGCAGACTATTGTTCGTCGCGAGGATTCGTGGAGGCGCCAGTTATTGGCCATTGGCGACACAGATGGAACTTGGGGAATTTGGATGGGTGCGGGCATTGAAGGCCAATATGTGGAATTCGGCGCCCCAGTGAAACCAAGTGTCCTTGGAGATGGCAAGTGGCATCACGTTGCTGGGACCTTCGATGGGAAGGAAATGAATCTTTATTTGGATGGGAAGCAGGTCGGGAGTAAGGCGATTGTGGGCAAGCTTTACACTCAGAGTATGGAGCCGATGGAGATCGGATCGTATCATCAGAAGGAAGTTTTTCACGGGGATCTTAATGATGTTCGCTTGTTTCGATCAGGGCTTAGTAAGCCCCAGATTGAGGAGATAGCGAAGGGCAAACAAGATGTCGCCAAAGAGGAAATGGTGGGGAGCTGGAAACGCAAGAATGATGTTAAACCAGAACTGAATCAGCCGATTGAAGTAATAGCACATAAGCGCATTCGGGAATTTCTTCTCAGGGCTTTTAGGTCTCCAGCCGATGCAAAAACCTTAAATTTGTACACGGAATATTTTGATAAGCAGTATAAGGAAAGTGGGGATTTCACCAAAAGCATGAAGGATGTAGTATCAGGGGCATTGGCTTCTCCGCGGTTTATCATGGTTCACAATAAGGCAAGTGACGACTTGCCTAATCATGCTTCATATAATTTGGCGACACGCCTGTCATTTTTTCTGTGGAGCTCGATTCCTGATGACGAGTTATTGGCATTAGCAGGGGAAGGGAAGCTTCAAGATCCAGAAGTCCTCGAAGCCCAGGTTGATCGGATGCTCAATGATCGTCGGGTGAAAAACTTCTGCGACAGTTTTGCACCTCAATGGCTAAAGATTAACAATTTAGTTTCTGCATCACCTGATTTTAAAACTCACAGAAGTTACTACTTCGGTGGTGACGATAAAATATCCTACAAGAGAGGCATGCACATGATGTTGGAACCACTTCTGAATTTTGAAACTGTTTTTATTGAGAACAGACCTATTATGGAATTAATCGATTCCGACTTCACATACCGCAGCCACTTGCTCGAAGAATGGTACCAAGGCAGAGCTGCTACTTATGCCATTAACGTCAATCTCCGGGATATTGAATTCACTCGGAAGCCACTAAAAGATAGAAGGTTCGGGGGTGTGATTACAACGGGAGCCGTGATGGTGATGACATCCGGCCCATTTCGATCATTACCTATCACACGAGGGTCGTGGGTTTCTTCGGTCATTTTCAATGATCCTCCGGAGCCTCCGCCTGATGATATTCCTGACTTAAATGCGGATGACGCAACACTTGAAAAAGAGGGGCTAACAGTAAGGCAGAAATTAAATCGGCATAGCGAAGACTCCCAATGCTCTGGTTGCCATCAAAAAATTGACCCATTGGGGTTTGCTTTGGAAAATTATGATTTACTAGGTCGCTGGAGAGACACGTA
>PAOJ01000021.1 GCA_002708005.1 Verrucomicrobiales bacterium
GTAGCTTCCGCACCAATTCTTACTAGCAAAGACGTTTGAGGCTGTTTAAAGTAAACTTCAAATTGATCCCACACATATCTCATTGGGGTATGTACGTATGAAATATGATAGACAGAGTCATCATGTTTCACACCTTTCGCAACGCAATGGCTGGAACTTACTATCAGATCATAACCATTTAATTTAAACTGCTCTATTGCTTCTTTTTCTTTTTTAGACTTCCAGAGGATATCCACATAGTTTGCTAATGGATAAACTTCGTTAGTGGATTTTGCTGATTGGCTAGCAAGTTTTTGTGCTTCTTTTTTATTTCCTATTTTTAATTGGAGTTGTGACTTGCGTTCACGGCTAATACGACTGGCCTTTCCAATTTGTTTATTAAAAGNTTCTTCATCTTTATTGGATAAAGACTGATAAACAAGAAGTTCGGCTTTATATTGATTAACAGTTTTGAATCGGTTGTTGAACTTATTCATCGCATCAACCATAGCCTTATTGGTGTCATTATCATTTTTCTTTTCAGCTCGTGCTTTTTCTTCTGCATATGTACCTGCTTCGAGTTTAAGTTGTTTAAGTTGTGAGAAGATTTTGTCTAAATCTCTATAGGTTTCCGTTCCTTTCTCTTCTTGCCCAAGCGAATAGTGTGCAGCTCCAATAGCTGCCAAACGTTTAGCTTGTTCTTCGGGAATAGTTGTATATGGAAGGTAAACTGTTTGTGAAAGATTAATAATCTCCTCCCACATTTCATATCTTAGTAAGGTTTCAATTAGTCGAGATCGGCCGTATCTAGAACTGCCTCGTTTGCCGTATTCTGTCGGGACATCTGGCTTGGCTAAAGTGTTAAAGTTCGGATGACGAGGTAGTTCAATCATGTTTTTGGCAAGGGCTACAGCATCGTTTACTCGGCCAAGGTGGTTAAGATTACGTATGAGCCATTCGTTGTTATGTGCAAAGTTATGTATTTGATCAGGCAAAACACGATCTTTAATCATGTGAGCATGATCTACACGAGCGCTGGCTTCCTGTTGCCAGACTGCATCCTGATAGCGCTTGAGTTTAGAATAAATGTGCCCAGGCATATGCCACATATGTGCAATACCTGGAGATGCTTGACCACAATTTGCGGCTGAGGCTAGTGCCCTTTCAGGTTTTTCACTATCCCAAAGGTGGATTCGAAAGTGATGACAAGGGTGCATTGGTTCAATATCAAGAACATCTTGAATCAACATGTTAATTGTCATGTGACTACTGATGGTGAGTCCCTTATGAGAGCTCTGCCATAGCCAAACTGCGAGAAATGCTTTTGCCTCAATATCATCAGGAAAATCAAAAATGATAGTTTCAAGGTCGCGTACCATTTTCCGTCTGCGGTCTTTTTCGTTCTTTTTTGTGTCAGCCCAATAATTAACTTCAGAGTCGATCCAAAGTTTTTCGCGTTTACTTGCATTCTTGCGATGTTCTTTTGCTGAATTAATGAATTTTTTCGCTCGTTCGACATTATTGCGGTTTGCCACAGCCATGCCCCAATATGCCATGGCGCAATTAGGATCAAGCATTGCAGCCTGTCTAAAACTTCTTTCAGCTTCAAAGTACCAGAATCCATGGAGCTGCGAAACGCCTTGTGTAAAAAATAGTTGAGCTTCTTGTTTGTTTGTAGTTACAGGAAAACGAACCCGGCCCATACCTTTCATTAGATATGCTTTTTGACGTGGGCCTTCGTTGAAAGCTTCTCCGTGGAAAGAATGACCTTCAGGTAAACTTTTTTCTTCGGATTCGGCCTGCTTTGCAGCAATCGGTTGAATACTAGTAGCGAAAGCAAAAACCAGACCGGCTTGTTTTTGAAAAGATTGAAATGTTTTCCCAAAAATCATGGGAACAAAGTGTTTCATCTTAGGAAAGTTGTGGCAAAGAATTTGTGAGTATTTGTTTATAAAAAATTCAATCGCATTTTGCTGGTTTTGGTTTAGTTTTCCCTCCTCCGGTTTTTACCGGTTTTCTAAGGAAATGAAAGTTACCTATAACTGGTTAAAAGATTACGTCGATTTTGATTCGTCTCCTGATCAGCTTGCAGAGCTATTGACCATGGCGGGACTAGAGGTCGAAAGAGTTGAAAAAGTATCGGGTGGTTTTGAAGGTATTGTGGTCGCTGAAGTTTTGGAGAAGGGNCAACATCCAGATGCTGATCGTCTATCTTTATGTAAAGTAAATGATGGTCAAGAGGTCCGGCAGATTGTTTGTGGTGCAACAAACTTTGATGTTGGTAGTAAGGTGCCTTTGGCATTGCCTGGCTGCGAGATGCCTAGTGAACCAGATGAGAAACCTTTCAAGATTAAGGTTGGTAAAATCCGTGGTGTAGAGTCCTGTGGAATGATGTGCTCGGCNAAGGAGCTTGGAATTGCTGAGGATTCCAGNGGTTTACTTATTCTTNCAGAAGATGCAAGGGTTGGTCAGTCNTTTGCCGAGCATCTTGGCCGTTCTGGTGATGATGTCGTTTACGATCTGGAAGTAACACCTAATAGACCTGATTGGAATAGTGTAATTGGGATTGCCCGAGAGTTGAGTGCTCTAACTGGTAATCCACTTCGCTTGCCGGAAATTCCTAAATTGCCTAGTAATGACGAAGAGGCTTCAGACCTGTTTGGTGTCATACTCGAAAAAACTGAACAATGCCCACGTTATAATGGCCGAATTATTAGAGGAGTAAAGGTTGGACCAAGTCCAGATTGGCTGCGTAACAAACTTGAGATGGTTGGGGTTAGGAGTATTAACAATGTGGTTGATGTGACTAATTTTGTGATGTTGGAGACAGGGCAGCCGTTACATGCATTTGATTTCCAATTACTTTCAAAAAAAGAGAATGCTGATAAGCCAGTTATTTTAGTGAGAAGTGCTTCTGAGGAAGAGAGTTTCATAACTCTTGATAACAAAGAGCACGGATTATCGAGTAGTGATTTGTTGATAGCCGACGAAACAAAAGGTGTGGCGTTGGCTGGGATTATGGGAGGCTTAAANAGTGAGATTGGCCTTGAAACTAGGGATGTATTTATCGAGTGCGCTTATTTTGATCCTAAGAACATACGGGCTACTGCAAAGAAATTGTCTATTAATACCGATGCATCATATCGTTTTGAACGCGGATGCGATCCTAATTGTTGTGACTTCGTAAGTCGACGTGCAGCACAATTAATGATCGAAACTGCGGGAGGATGTTTAGTAAAAGGAAATGTTGATGCCTATCCATCTCCGGTACAGCCAAAAGAGATATCTTTACGTTTTGAAAAGACAGATCAGTTGTTAGGTATTTCAATTCCAGTAGATCAGCAGATTTCAAGTTTAATAGGCCTCGGTCTTGAAGAGATTTCGAGAGATGGCGATAATTCGGCATTGTTTAGAATTCCGACTTTCAGAGTGGATTTGAAGCGTGAGGTTGACTTGATTGAGGAAGTTGTTCGAGTTTTTGGTGTTGATAAAGTGCCATCTACGCCTCCGCGCGGATATGTTGGGAATCATTCATTTGATACTACACACGATATTTTTGATGAGATTCGGTCTATTTTGATTGGGCTTGGGCTGTATGAAGTTAAAACCCAGACACTTATTTCAGGTAAAGATTTGGCGCCGATTGGTATTAATCAATTAGCATTAGAGTATCCGCTAAGCAGTGAGCAGGATAAGTTGCGAACGAGTTTATTATCCGGATTGACTAATGTTTTGAAGCATAATGCTAATCACGAAGTGGCCGATGTTGCTATTTTTGAAATAGGTCGGGTTTTTCGTGATGATAATGGTATGCCAGTGGAGGGTTGGCGTTTAGGAATTGCCCTGACCGGTCGTAGGTTTGTTCCGTTTTATGAAGGAGAAAACAGAGATGCCATCAATGAGTTTACTGATCTCAAGGGGATTGTTGAAGAGTTTGCCGGGCAATTCGGCATGCGTGGTGTAGGTTATGAGCGTAATAATTTTTCAGGGGATTTTTTTGTTGAATCCGGGGGTGTTAGTCTAGGTAAAGAAATTGTTGGGACCCTCGGTCAATTGTCGCCGTTAATAGCTCGTCATCATGATCTTAAGCATCCGGTTTTTTTAGCTGAGTTTGACCTTGATCTTGTGCTTAAGCGCCGAACGGTTAAGCGTAGTTTTAAGTTGCTGCCTACTTTTCCTGGGACACGTCGAGATATTGCAATGATTGTTTCAGAAGATGTTACACATGATGCTGTATTGGCTAGTACTCGAAAGGCCAAACCAAAAAATCTCAAGGAGGTTGAACTATTTGATGTTTATCGTGGTGAAGGTGTTGAGGAGGGGGATAAGAGTGTTGCCTATGCGTTTCACTATAGATCTGACGAAGGCACCTTGAAGGATAAACAAGTAGATGCCATTCACGAAAAAGTGATCGAGCAATTACGTAATGATCTCAATGCAAATATTAGAGGCTAATATGTTTATAAACTGCATATTTGATTACTTTCTCTTAGATCTGTATATTTAAATTGCTTTAATGAGCAAAACATTTGATTCATCTTCACTAGATTCGCTGCGTGAAGAGTTATTTAAACATCCAGTTTTCCGATCAGTTACTACACTCCCTCGATTAAGGGTTTTCATGGAGTATCATGTATACCCGGTCTGGGATTTTATGTCATTGTTAAAAAGTTTGCAGTGTAAGTTTGCTCCTCATGGTTCGCCATGGTTGCCTGATGGTAATGGCGACATACGACGTTTCGTGAACGAGATTGTTACAGAAGAAGAGTCTGATGAAGCATTGCCTAATTGTGATGCAAAATATATCAGTCATTTTGACATGTATCGAAAGTCAATGCATGAGATAGGGGCAAATACTAAAGGAATAAACAACTTTATCTCATGTGTTGTTATGAAAGGTTTAGATGTGGGGTTGGCTAGCGGATGGGCGCCTAATCCGGCTGTGCAGTTTATGGAATCAACCTTTGATGTAATTGAAGATGGTCAATCTCATTGTATTGCAGCGGCATTTGCTCTAGGGCGTGAGGATATTGTCCCAAAAATGTTTAAGTCCCTTCTTGCTGAAATCAAAATTACTGAATTAGAAGCCCCAACATTTCATTATTATCTAAACCGTCATACTCATCTTGATGAAGAGTCTCATGGTCCTATGGCAATGAGTATGTTATCGTCTCTATGCGAAGGGGATTTACAGCGTGTAGAACAGTCGTTGCAAACTGCTCGAAATGCACTTCAGGCACGTATTACTTTTTGGGATGGTGTACATAGAGCGATCTTAGAAATTTAATCATTAATGTTAAATTCTGATAGTCCCATCATTAAATTGTCTCATCTCTCAATTCTGCGGGATAAAATAACAATTTTAAAAAATATTAATTGGCAAGTTAACAAAGGTGAACATTGGGTTGTAATTGGAGGTAATGGTTCTGGTAAAACGACTTTACTTAGTGCCCTGACTGGTTATTTGACGCCAACAAGTGGGGAAATTGATTTGNTGGGTGAGCGTTATGGTCAGGCTCACTGGCCGACGCTTCGAAAGAAAATTGGGCTGGTAAGCTCAAGTCTTCGACAAATGATGGCTGAAGATGAGCCGGCGTTAATTTCTGTTATCACAGGTAAGTACGCAATAATTGATCTTTGGGGACGACCTAAACCATCAGATTGTAAGGAGGCTAGAAAGATATTACGACGAATTGGTTGTAGCTACTTAGTTGATCGACTCTGGTCAGTTTTATCCCAAGGCGAACGTCAGCGGGTATTAATTGGACGCTCACTTATGGCTAAGCCTAAGGTGCTGCTGCTCGATGAGCCCTGTGCGGGTCTTGATCCTGCTGCTCGAGAAAATTTTTTACAATTTATTGAGGATCTTGGCAGGGAAAAAAGTGCTCCTAATTTTGTTTTTGTTACACATCACGTTGAGGAGATTACATCAATTTATACTCACGCCTTATTATTGCGTGATGGNCGAGTTCTAGATAGCGGTCCAATAAAAAAAATGCTGACGAGTGAAAAGATTTCGGCAGTATTTCGTGAGAGGGTTCGATTAAAGAAGATTGATGGCCGATATCGATTAAAACTGTAATGCTTATTTTAGTTGGCTAGAGTTGCAAACTTTAATGNAGGGNAGTAGATATTTCTTTGTTTTTGCTAATTGATGTGGATTTAACCTAATGAATTCGGAGGAAGGATCTCCAAATAAAAGGAAGTATGTTCGAGCTGTTGGTCCGCGTTTGCGGATTGTTCTGTTCGGAATTTTTGTATTATTTGCTCTGCTAGGGGCAAATTCNGCTTATCTTTCTAGTATTACTTTTCTTGAGTGGTCTCGAGGTCAGACTTATCAAAATTACTTTTATCAATTTATGTTCTTAGGACATCTCGTTCTAGGTTTATTGATTGTTCTGCCAGTTATTTTCTTTGGAATATTTCATATTAAGAACGCTTGGAATCGCCCAAATAAACGTGCCGCTTCAGTAGGGTATGCGCTGTTTTCAATCAGTCTTATTTTATTATTTAGTGGCCTCGCGCTAATGAGGGTGGAGGGTTTTGAAATAAAAAATCCTGATATGCGTAATATAATGTATTGGGCGCATGTGATTTCACCTTTATTAGCAGTTTGGCTTTATATTTTGCATCGACTAGCCGGTCCGAAAATTAAGTGGAAGACTGGAGTTAGTTGGGCAGCATCCGTGGGGGTAGTCGTTGTTGTTTTGGTTGCATTGCACACTCAAGACCCTCGAAATTGGAATGTTGTTGGTCCTAAAGAGGGGGCTAAATATTTTGAGCCTTCGCTTGCAAGAACAGCTTCTGGAAATTTTATTCCTGCTGACACATTAATGATGGATAAATATTGTCAAGAATGTCATCCCGACGTTTATGAAGGATGGTTTCATAGTGTTCATCATTTTAGTTCCTTTAATAACGAGCCTTATCATTTTAGCGTATCAAAAACTCGGGAAAAGCTTCTCGAACGTGATGGTAATGTGAAGTCCTCACGTTGGTGTGCGGGTTGTCATGATCCGGTTCCATTTTTTAGTGGAGCCTTTGATGATCCTAAATTTGATACTAGGAATCATCCAACTGCACATGCGGGAATTACCTGTACAGTTTGTCATGCGATTACCCATGTGAATTCGACTAAGGGTAATGCTGATTATACTATTGAAGAGCCAGTTCATTACCCTTTTGCAAAGAGTAAAAATTCGATTTTAAAGTTTATTAATCGTCAGATGGTTAAGGCTAAGCCTGAGTTTCATAAAAAAACATTTCTTAAAAATTTGCATAAGACTCCTGAGTTTTGTTCTACATGCCATAAGGTAAGCCTGCCGTTTGAATTGAATCATTATAAAGAGTGGTTACGNGGTCAGAACCATTATGATAATTATCATTTAAGTGGTGTTTCAGGGCATGGTGTTCGCAGTTTTTATTATCCACCNAAGGCTGTAGATAATTGCAATCAGTGTCATATGCCATTGAAATCTTCTGATGATTTTGGAGCCGATTTTTTTAGTGGTAAATCAAAAGGTTTACAGATCCACGATCATCTTTTTCTGGGTGCTAATACAGGAATAGCTCACATTCGGAACAAACCGGATATAGTTAAGAAGCATCAGGATTTTTTGAAAGACTCAGTGATTGTGGAAATATTCGGNCTTAAGGAAGGNGGGAAGGTAGATGGGANACTGATAGCTCCTATTAGACCAACTATACCCAGTCTTAAGCCTGGNAAAAAATATCTACTTGAGGTTGTTGTTCGNACTATGAAGGTTGGTCATTTGTTTTCACAAGGAACAGCTGATTCGAATGAAATCTGGATAGATGTCGCGATGGAGAATGATGGTAAAACAATAGGGAAGAGTGGAGGGCTAGGTAAAGGGCNAGAGGTTGATCCTTGGTCGCACTTTCTTAATGTATACATGCTGGATAAGGATGGGAATAGAATTGATCGCCGTAATGCTTCGGATATTTTTACTCCATTATACAATAATCAAATGCCTCCAGGGACAGGGCAGGTTGTTCACTATAGTTTTCAAGTGCCAGAAGACACCGAGGGAGAAATTGATGTTTCAGTCAAACTAAATTACAGAAAATTTGACGCAAAATATATGAAGTATGTTTATCCGGACAAGCTAGAGAACGATCTTCCCATTACTTTAATGTCGAGTGATAAAGTAACATTTTCTGTAGATGGTAATCCGACAATTGGTCAAGTGCCGTCCAAGCCTGAATGGCAGAGATGGAACGACTACGGTATAGGCCTATTGCTGAAGGGTGACAAAGGCAGCGAAAAGGGCGAATTGATTCAAGCCGAGGATGCTTTTAAACGTGTTGAAGAGCTTGGGTATGCTAGTGGGCCTCTCAACTTGGCGCGTGTATATGTCAAGGAAGGCCGTCTTGAGGAGGCAGTTGAAGCTCTTGGTCGAGCTGGGGCAGCTAATCCGCCCGCCCCACCATGGACGGTCGCTTGGTTTAATGGGATCGTAAATAAGCAAAATGGATTTCTTGATAAATCGATCGAAAATTTTCGAAGTATACTCGAAGATCGCTCACAGGAGCAGATAGATCGAGGTTTTGATTTTTCTCAGGACTACGTATTGTTGAATGAGCTTGGTCAAACTTTGTTTGAACGATCTAAGATGGAGCGTGTTAACGAGTCTAAGAGAAACGACTTTCTTAATCGTGCACTCAGTAGGTTTGAGCAAACACTAACTTTTGATTCTGAAAACCTGACCGCACATTATAATTTGGCACTGATTCATTCACAATTAGGCAATAAGGAGCTAGCTGAGAAGCATAGGCTTTTGCATGAGAAATATCGTCCAGATGATAATGCTCGCGATGTAGCGGTTGCTAATGCTCGTCGAGCTAATCCTGCTGCGGATAATGCCGCACAAGCTATCACTATATATAAGCTTCAGCGCAACGGAGCCCCAGGTTTAGATATTTCTNTTGAGAAAACCTCTAATACCGAGCCGCGTTGACCTTGCCAAAAGTCTTATTTGCGTTGTTTAATGCGTGGCGTGTTACAACAGCAAACCTTAGCCAAGCAAGTCAGTTTTTCCGGTGTCGGATTGCATAGTGGTAACAAAGTATCAATGACATTATTGCCTGCGCCGGCTAGTACAGGAATCATATTTCGACGTGTAGATCTTGAAAGTCGTTTTGAAATTCCAGCGCATGTAAAATATGTCACAGAGACTTCTCGCTCTACGACAATTTCCAAAGGTAAAGTCAAAGTTCAGACCGTTGAACATGTCCTTGCTTCATTGGCTGGTTTTGGAATAACTAATGCTATCATTGAGGTTGATTCAAATGAACCACCTATTGCTGATGGAAGTTCTCGCCGGTTTTGTAGAATGGTCGAAGAGGCCGGCATAACAATACAGAGTGAGAAAGTTGAGCCAATTGCCATCACAGATGCAATTGAGTATACGAATGGTGAGACCGTTATGAGTGCGTTACCTTACGACGGTTTTAAAATCTCGTGCACAAGTTCTGATAAAGCTGGTCGATTTACTCAGTTTTTTAGTATAGATTTGACTGTAGACTCATGGGAAAAGGAAATCGCACATGCACGGACATTTTGTTTCTATGAGGAGATAGAATTCTTAATTAAAAATGGATTAATCCGGGGAGGTAGTCTTGAGAATGCCATTGTGATTCGTGAAGATGCTGTATTAACGACCGAACCAATGAGATATCGTGAGGAATTTGTTCGGCATAAAATTCTGGACATTATTGGTGACCTCAGCCTTGTTGGGGTTCCATTACGATGCCATATAGTCGCAATTAAGCCTGGGCATACTGCCAACTGCGAATTAGCCAAACTTATTCTCCAAAAAGGCNGTATGCCTAGCTAGTCAAATGAANTTTTGTATAACATTTTGGAGTGCAGNTAATCTAAAAAAAACCATCCATTTTTAATAAAGTGAACGACCTAACTACATCCTTACTGGATTCTGAACAAATAATGCAGATTTTGCCTCACCGCTATCCTTTTTTGATGGTGGACCGTGTAACTCGAATCGAAGGCAATGAGATTACTGCAGANAAAAATGTTACTATCAATGAGCCTTTTTTTGCAGGGCATTTCCCAGGTCATCCTGTTATGCCTGGCGTACTGCAACTTGAAGCAATGGCGCAAGTTGCTGGTATACTGATGTTGAAGCAGGCTGATAATGCTGGAAAGATCGCTTATTTTATGGCGGCAGACAAAGTGAAATGGCGTAAGCCGGTTAAGCCTGGGGATATATTGCAGATTGATATCGAGTTAATAAAAGCAGGGACTAAAATTGGAAAAGCGAAGGCAAGTTGCTCGGTTGGAGGTGAAATAGTTAGTCAAGCTGAGATTACCTTCGCTTTAGTTGATGAAAAATAAAGGTTTTTGAAATGTCTGAAATTCACTCTAGCGCAATCATCCATCCAAGTGCCATTATTGGNGATGATTGTAATATTGGTCCATATTGCATAATNGGTGAGAACGTCACTCTTAAGCAAGGAAATCGATTACATTCTCATGTTGTAATTGATGGGCACACTGAGATAGGGGCCGGTAATGAATTTTTCCCATTTGCTTCAGTTGGGCTTAAGTCGCAGGATTTGAAGTGGAGAGGGGGTACAACTTGGACACGAATTGGAAATCGTAATACATTTCGTGAAAATGTAACTGTACACAGTAGTACCGATGACGGAAAAGCTACATTGATTGGCTCAAATAATTATATTCTTGCCTATTGCCACATTGCTCACGACGTTGAGTTGGGTAACCATGTAATTATGTCCAATAACGGTACCTTAGCAGGTCATGTGATAGTCGAAGATTATGCTATTGTCGGAGGTCTGTCAGCGGTGCATCAATTTTGTCGTCTTGGCAAAATGTCGATTATTGGAGGGTGTTCAAAGGTTGTTAGTGATGTGGCACCCTATATGATGGTTGATGGAAATCCTGCTCGTACACGAATGCCAAATAAGATCGGTTTGGAGAGGAATGGGATTGCGGATGAGAGTAGGAAGGCCATAAGCCGATTGCATCGATTATTTTTTCGTAAAGGCTTGTCGACTAGTAGTGCTATTGAATCTATAAGCAAGGAATTTCCAGAATTACCTGAGGTGCAACATTTTTTAAAATTTGTTGAGAATAGCAGCCGAGGAATTACACGATAAGTTTCGCTCATTTATTTTTTATCTTCTGCCTTGGCTTGCAACTGATTTTTTCAAATCAAAAAAAAACCGCCTCATAAAGAGGCGGTTAAAAAATAGTCTTAGGAAATACTATTTGACTTTTGCAATCATTTTGGCCGGATTCTTTTTAAATTTACCAGCGCAGTTGTTGCAGCAAAAACCAACGGTATAGGTTTTTTTAGGGTCGATTGCATTNCCACTTAGTGGGCATTTATCATTTACTGTTGTGCGAACGACTTTAACCTTTTTAATTAGGTTGGCGGGATCTTTCTCAAATTTTCCCTTGCAGTTGTTACAGCAGAAACCCACAAGGTCACCTTTGTAGCTGGCTGTTGCTTTTATTGCTTTGCCACTCATTGGACATACGTCATTAATTGGGGCAGCTTTAACCTTAGCAATACTTTTAGCCGGGTCTTTAGTAAATTTTCCTTGGCAATTGCCACAGCANAAACCCACAGAGTANGTTGCNTCTTTACTGATTGCATTACCACTNAGTGGGCACTTTTCATTAACTGGACCAGCTATTGCACTGATCACAAAAACTAAGCTCAGAAAACCAAAAAAGGTTCCGAGACATTTCATTACTTTGGATTTCATAATTATCTTTAGTTTAATGGCCTAATGTATGGCGTTGAAAAGAAAATAAAGATCAGTTTATTACGGGTCAACATCTTACTTATTATCATTAAGACAATAAAATGATTAAATTTGTTTTTAAAGCCTCCTAAACTAATGATCTTCAGTAGTTTATATAAATTCTTAGAGGAATTCCTGTAAGGGTTTAACACCGTACCCGTTTTCTTTTAAGGCTGCTATGCCGTCTAGTGCTGCCTTAGCGCTACCTATGGTAGTGATAATAGGTGTATTGGTATATACAGCGGTTGTTCGTATTTTGATTTCATCCTCTCGAGGGATTTGTCCAGANGGCGTATTTATTACTAGCTGGATTTCGCTNTTTTTTAGAAGGTCGATTGTATTGGGCCTNCCTTCAGAGAGCTTGTGAATAACTTCAACTTTGAGCCCGGCATTTTTAAGAGCTGTTGCCGTGCCGCTAGTAGATATTATTTTGAAACCTAAATCGATGAAACGTTTAGCCAAGTCGATAGCTTCAGATTTGTGGGTATCGCTTACACTTATAAAAACACAGCCATCCAAAGGCAATGGGCCTCCTGCTGCTATCTGAGATTTGGCATATGCGGTTCCGAGGTTGGCGTCTATCCCCATAACTTCTCCAGTAGATTTCATTTCCGGAGATAAAAGTATGTCTTGTCCGTGAAAGCGATTAAATGGGAATACCGATTCCTTAACTACCCAGTAATTTGGAATAATTTCTTTTGTAAAACCTAGATCTTTTAATTTGTGACCGGCCATTACTTTTGCAGCTAGTTTTGCCAAAGGTTTACCAATAGCTTTACTTGTAAATGGCACAGTACGAGATGCACGAGGGTTTACTTCTAAGACGTAAACTATCTTATCCTTTATAGCATATTGAACATTCATAAGCCCAGTCACTTTCAATTCTCGTGCCATGGCATCTGTGTATTCTCGAATCGTATTTAGAGTTTCATCAGGCAAAGTGTTTGGGGGCAATATCATTGCTGCATCGCCAGAGTGCACTCCGGCAAATTCTACATGCTCGAGCATTCCTCCAATTACTACAGTTGCTTCAGCTGGATCAGCGTGATGATCAACATCTGCAATACAGTCAACGTCTACTTCAATTGCGTCCTCAAGGAATTTGTCTACCAGAATCGGTCGTTCCGGGGAGGCTTCAACTGCTGAGCGCATATATTCGCAAAGTTCATTGTCAGAATAAACTATTTGCATAGCACGACCACCTAGAACAAAAGATGGGCGTACTAAGACCGGATAGTTAAGTTGACTTGCTGCAGCAAGTGCTTGTTCCTCGTTAATTGCTAGTCCATTTGGGGGTTGTGGTATTTTTAATTTATGAAGCATTTCCGCAAACATTTCGCGGTCTTCAGCTCTTTCAATGCTTTGCGGAGAAGTACCAATAATATTAACGCCATTTGCTTGTAGTCCAAGTGCTAGATTTAGAGGCGTTTGCCCTCCAAACTGAGCAATTGCACCCCAACATTCTTCGCGATGATAAATGTGCAGGACATCTTCAAGTGTTAGTGGCTCAAAAAATAGTTTATCGCTTGTATCGTAATCGGTAGAAACTGTTTCGGGATTAGAGTTAACCATTATGGTTTCAAAACCCTCCTCCTTCAATGCAAAGGAGGCGTGTACACAGCAATAATCAAATTCAATTCCTTGGCCAATACGGTTAGGACCGCCTCCAAGGATTAGGACTTTTTTCTTTTTGTTAGGGGAGACTTCATCATCACCCCGATCGTAGGATGAATAGTAATAGGGTGTATATGCTTCAAATTCTGCAGCACAAGTGTCGACAAGCCTGTAGCTAGGTTTCAAACCAATATCCTGCCTTTCAGCGCGGACTTCATTTTCAGTGCGATTTGTAAGGTTTGCGATCTGTCGGTCAGAAAATCCGAGTTCCTTAGCTTTGGTTAACAAATCTTTATCCATTTTATAAATACCCAAATATATCGGGTAAACTAAACACAGTAATCCATAAACCAGGGTGCGTGTCGAGTGATTCTATTTATTTGACTTTTAAAATAAGTTGTTGAACATTTTCTTATATTTATAATCTAAGTTAATTATAATTTAAACAATTATTGATGAAAATAAACATAGCTAACACCATATTATATTCCTTTATATTTTGTTTTTTTGGAAACCTTACCGTCGTGAAAGCAGTTGAGCCGTCGGAGGCTCTAAAACTTGCACAGCAATTAAATCAAGCATTTGTTGAGGTAGCCGAAAGTGTTTCAAAATCAGTTGTTGAGGTTCGAGTATCAAAAAGCCGAGAAAACTATCAAATGCAGGGAGAACAATTTCGAAATAGTCCGTTTTTTGATCAATTACCTGACGATTTTCGTAAATTTTTCGAACAACAACAACCTCAACAACNTCAACAACCAAATCGATCACGTGAGCCTATTTATGATGGTCAAGGCTCAGGTTTAGTATATCGGGAGGATGGTATTATTATGACTAACCGCCATGTAGTTGAAAATTCAGATAGGGTCAAAATAGTATTCAAAGATGGCAAAGAATTTGAAGGTGAAATTCTTGGTGTNGACCGTGAATCTGACATAGCAGTGATAAAGATTGAAGCAACTGGTTTACAGGCCGTTAAGATAGGGGACTCNAACAATACTAAAGCTGGTGAATTTGCAATTGCTATAGGTTCACCATTTGGGCTTAAGTACAGTGTTACTGTTGGNCACATTAGCGCTAAGGGCCGGAGAGTTTTAACTGATCAACAAATGTTTGATCAGGATTTTATACAGACTGATGCAAGTATTAACCCNGGAAATAGTGGAGGGCCATTAGTGAACATTTATGGGGAAGTAATTGGTATCAATACTTTGATACGCGGAATGAACACTGGAATTGGTTTTGCGGTGCCTATCAATCTAGCTAAACGAATTTCAGATATGTTGATTAAAGATGGGAAGGTCACTCGTGCATGGTTGGGGGTAAGCATCACTACCCTCCGCGAGGACGTTGAACTTCGTGATTTAGCAGTTGGTGTTGAAGACGGGGTTGTGGTTAGACAGTTTATTCCTGGTGGCCCTGCGGAAAATTCTAAACTTCAATTAGCTGATATCATTACAAGCATTGATGGTAAAAAGGTAAAGTCAGCGGAAGAACTCAAACGTNCTATTCGTTACAAAACCGCAGGAGATTCAATTAAAATAGGTTTAATGCGTGATGGGAATTCTATGGAAATTCTTTTTGAGACTGGAGCGTTTCCTGAAGAGTTTACACCTGTGACTCGTGCTCGACGTGTAGAAGATAAAAACTCAAATAAACCTGAAATTGCTGAATTACTTGGTATGCGAGTTCAGGAGATTAGTGAAGATCTTGCTAAAAGATTTATGATCGATGAANAAGAAGGTGTTATAGTAGTGTCAGTTGAGAAAGACAGTGTTTCTGAGGAGAAAAGTATCTCGCCAGGGGACGTAGTCACTCGAATTAATAGTTCTGAAATTAATTCGATTGAAACTTTCAAGAAAGCATTTGAAAATGAAGACCTTAAAAAAGGTGTATTAGTTCATTTAAAAAGTAATGGTAGTCAACGATTTGAAGTGCTCAAAGATTACTAATAGCTTGTTAGCTTATGAGAGGTTCAATAATTTTACCTCCAACATCAGTTAATCGAAAGTCTCTTCCCTGAAAACGGTAAGTTAATTTTGTATGCTCGATTCCAAACTGGTTAAGTAATGTTGCATGTAGATCGTTTACGTGTACTGGATTCTCTTCGATTCCCCAGCCAATTTCATCCGTCTTGCCATAAACTTGACCTCCTTTTATTCCACCGCCAGCCATAAACATAGAGAAGGCAAATGGATGATGGTCCCTCCCAGTATTCATTTTGCGGCCTCCTCTATTTTCACCGAGTGGGGTTCTTCCAAATTCAGCACCCCAAACTACAAGAGTATCATCAAGTAAACCTCGTTGTTTTAAATCNTTNATTAGTGCGGCTATCGGCTGATCCGCCATAGTTGCGTTATAAGAAATTTCTTTATCCAGATCACTNTGNTGATCCCAAGAAGCATGGTANAAATTNACAAATCGAACGCCGCGTTCAANAAGNCTNCTGGCCAAGATACAGTTGCGNGCAAACTTAGTGTATTGTCCAGCAGGCCCNCCTCGTCCAGGAGAGAGAGTATCTTTTCTTTCNGCTCCATATAGGTCGAGTATTGATTGGCTTTCNCCGGAGAGATCCATTAATTCNGGTGCCGCCGATTGCATTCTGAATGCTAATTCGTAACTTGCAATCCGACTTGCAATTTCGGGATCGCCTACAGCTGAGTGCCTTATTCGATTGAGATCATTAATGGCATCCAATCCATAATGCTGCATTTCGCGAGTTATGCCTGGTGGATTGCCTAGATTTAATACCGGATCACCTTGGTTNCGAAATAACACACCNTGATAATTTGAGGGTAAGAATCCNCTCGACCATAATGAGGCTCCACCGCTGGATCCTCGCCCAGCTGTCAGTACAACATATGAAGGTAAATTTTTTGATTCACTGCCTAGTCCATAGGCTAGCCACGACCCCATACTTGGCCGCCCGAATAATGGCGATCCGGTATTCATCATCAACTGACCTGGATGATGATTGAATTGATCAGTATGCATAGAGCGAATCAATGCTATCTCATCAGAAACCGATCCGATATGTGGCAGGAGGTCGCTAAATTCAGTTCCGCATTGTCCATAGGGTTTAAATTTGCGTTTAGTTCCCATCAGNACGGCTGAATCTTTTTTTATGAAGGCAAATCGTACATTTGCAGTCATGTCCTTTGGTAGTGGTTGCCCGCTTAATTCATTTAGTTTTGGTTTAGGATCGAAAAGATCCACATGACTTGGGGCCCCTGCCATAAAAATAAAAATACAGCGTTTAGCTTTTGGCGCAAAGTGAGGAGTATTTACAGCAGATGAATTGTTTGTCTTAGCGAGAAGATTGTCCTGCTGCATCAATGAAGCGAGTGCGGCCATGCCGATGCCACTAGCGCTAGTCGCTAAGAAATCTCGGCGAGTAAATTCATTCCAATCTTTTGGTGCCAATGAGTCGTTACACTTCGACATATTTAGTTTCTTGAATGATAAAGAGATTATACTCTTACTTAACTTACTAGGCAACTTGCGGATAAGCTTTTTACAGTAAATCCTCTAATAGTTCAGGAGGCCTTGCTATTAAGGCTTTGCGACCTTTCACAATAATCGGGCGCTCGAGTAATATAGGATTTATTGAGATAGCAGTTAAAATGTCTTCCTCCGGTGTATCAGGCGATAAACCGAGTTCGCTGTATTCATCTTCTTTGTTGCGAAGAAGTTCGTGAGCACTAATCTTTAACTTTTTGACCAAGTCGGCAAGTTCCGTTTGGTTAAGTGGGTTTTTGAGATATTCAATAACATCTGGCTCTTCACCATTATCCTTCAACAGTTGAAGCGCTTGACGGCTTTTTGAACAACGAGGATTATGATAGATAATCATTTTTATTTTTTTAGAAGGTTTCGAACACGATCATATTCAGGATTAACACATTTTTCACCCCATCGCTTAAGCACGGCTAAAAGACCATGGTCGCTTTCTGTTTTTAGCCCTTTATCACCAGTTTTTTCGATCCATTTATCAAGAAGGATTTGGTGTTTTTTTAATTCTTCTTTGAATTTTGGATCTTTAGCTAAATTATTTATTTCATGTGGATCTTTGGATAAATCGTAAAGTTCTTCACTTTCTTTTTTTGGGCCAAAGAAAATCATTTGTGTTTCGTTCATCTCGCCTTTAGCCATCATTTCACGGAAGCGCTTTGAGACTGGCCATGGGTCTTTGTAGCTCGGTTGCATAAATGGTCTTTCAGGAAGATAATTTCTTAAGTATTTAAAGCGAGGGGTNACTAAGGCTCTAATTCTTTCTATCGTGTAGTCGCAGCGATCACGGGCCGCAACAATAAATTTTCTTTTAGTGTAAGAGTCCGCGAGAAAGTTCTTTCCTTCCATGTGTTTAGGAATTTTTATTCCTGCTGCAGCAAGGCAAGTGGGAGCTATATCGATTCCGCTAATAAGGTCGTTACGCACTTTTTTACTAGGCGCACCTTTGCCAGCTACTATCAATGGCATTTGGATCCCCCCTTCATATAGGAATTGTTTGTGTCGATGTAGTTTGTAACCGTGATCACTAAAACATAAAATTAATGTATTATCGTAAAGGCCATCTCGTTTCAGTGCAGTGATAATTTGGCCGACCTGTTTGTCTGTCTCGATTAAGCAATCATAGTGATGTGCAATCTCTTCCCTAACTTCAGGAATATCAGGGTAGTATGGAGGTACGGATACACTGTTCCTTTCAATTATTTTTTTAGCACGTTTTCCAAGTTTCCCTCCTCCAAGTTGTACTTGGCCAAAAAACGGCTGGTTCTTTTTACGTCCTTTCCAGCAGTCTCCTGCAACTAATGCAGATGGCCCCCATCCTCTTTTTTTTGGGATTACATCGTACATTTTTTTTGTATCATGTTTAAAGTTATAGTCATCCTTTCCTCCCTCGTTGAATGTCCAATAACCAGCAGCACGAAATATTTCAGGTAATGTTTTCACGCCTTTAGGTAGGCGAATATCGTCGAAAACTGGTCCTAGATTTTTGCCGCGAAAAACTGCTCTGCCACTTCGGTGGTTATGGATGCCGAGGCTAGTCTGCATTGCTCCTGTAATAATTGAGGAGCGAGTTGCAGAGCAAACACCTGCAGGAGTATAAAAACGATCAAATCGAATTCCGTTTTCAGAAAGCTTGTCAATATTAGGGGTTTTAATAATTTTATCCCCATAGCAGCTAAACCAGCCGCTCACATCTTCAAGGTATATCCAAAGTATGTTTGGTCTATTTATCGCTTGCGATTGACCAAAAACTGAAAAGAGAAAAGCNATTAATACAAGAGTACGTTTCATTCTAAGCGAAAAATNACATGCAAATTTAACTCAAACAAGTCCTCGTTAACAACCANTAGAGNAGAAGGNTTTTATTCTACAGTAAGTGGGCCGTCAAAGTGTGTGAGACTTATAACTTCAGTTTTGGCGATGTGTGGACCGTGTTTTTTGCCTTTTGAAGCGTAAAATAAGGTTCCTTCAGAATATATAGTTTCCGATTCTTCCCATTCACCAGAAATTATATAAGCCCATTCATTGGCAATTGGGTGTGTGTGTGCGGGAACTGTAGTGCCAGCCTCAAATTTACGAAGTACGACAATGCCGCCTGTTTTTTCATCCTTGTGAAGTATCTTAAGTTTTACACCTTCATAGGGCCCTAAGATCCATTCTTTTTCCTCAGCTTTTTTTATATACTCAAACATTATTCGTCTTGAACCGGATTTGTGAGAGTTCCTATGCCTTCAATCTCAATAGATATTTCGTCGCCATCCTTAAGCAGCACAGGCGGATTTCGAGCAAAGCCAACTCCATGAGGAGTTCCTGTTAGAATTACTGTCCCGGCGGCTAGCTTGGTGCTGCCACTTAGAAATTCTATTAGTGTAGGAACATCGAATATCATATCATTTGTGTTCCAGTCCTGCATTACCTCGTTATTTAAGATAGTCTTAATACTTAGGTTATTTGGATTAGAAATTTCATCNCGTGTTACTAATACTGGACCGAGTGGACAGAAAGTGTCGAAAGTTTTACCACGGCACCACTGTCCTCCTCCTCCATTCTTTTGCCAGTCACGTGCGCTGACATCGTTTGCGCAAGTATATCCAAGNACGTATTCTAGTGCGTTTTCTTTGGAAACATTTTTGCAGTCTCTTNCAATAACTACAGCCAATTCACATTCGTAGTCTACCGCTTTGCTATTGAGTTTTCGGGGTAATAAAATTGGGTCACCTGGGTTTTGTGCAGTACTCGGCATTTTCATGAATAGCACTGGATTTTCGGGGATTTCGGCTCCGCCTTCTTCGGCGTGTTTTCGATAATTTAGGCCAATACACAAAATTGTTGAAGGTTTCACTGGTGTGAGCAGTTTTTTGACTGAAACTTTCTTATCAGTTTCCTTATAATTGCTGAAAATGCAGCCTTCTATTCTGGTGACAGTGCCGTCATCTTTTTGCGATCCGAATTGGGGTTCATCTTGATCATTTAAATATCGGATGATTTTCATTTTTGTATTGGACTGCGACAAATTAACAGTGCTGTTGATTGAGCTACAAGGAAAAGCATTATTTAATCAATTTAACCACTGAGGATTAAGACCGATTTTATTATCTAGGTCCCGTATTTTACTGACAACATCTGATGGCATTTTTATTCCTTTGATCATGGCTGTTTCCCGGCATTTCCACTCCATTTCGCCAGGCACCAATAAATGTTCGATATCGTTTACAGTGGGAGCTTTATGAATTTCACTTATTAGATCGTCGACGCGCTGGAGAAATTTAGTCAATGGCATCATCGCTTCAGGATTAATAACAATAAATGCGGCTCCGTGACCAGTCGGCTTAGTTTGGTCATCGAAGATCCAGTTCAATACCTGCCAACTAATACTTGCTCCAGTCAATACTCCAGCCAGATTTTCGTGAAGTAATGCCATTCCATAGCCCTTGTGTCCGGTCATTGGTGCAAGTGCTGCTTTTAGGGGGTAAAGAGAGCCATCGGACGTTGGATTTCCATCTGAGTCAATGATCCAGTCTTTTGGAATTTTTTCACCACGCTGGAATGCAGCATAAACTTTTCCAGCTGCCACGGTACTTGTAGCAATGTCTAACAAAATTGGAGGATGTTTTGCCGCTGGAATTGAGTATGCCAGTGGGTTTGTTCCAATTACTGCCTTTTTAGATCCGGGAGCGCAAACACTTGGAATATCGTTAGCCATTGCAATGCCAATCATATTTGCCTCTGCTGCCATTGCTGGATATACTCCAGCTGCTCCAAAGTGGCTGGTATTTCGAACTCCCACGTATGCAATGCCTGCTGATTTAGCTAAATCAATTGCCTTTCTCATTGCAAAGTCACAACCGATTTGGCCTGCGGCGTTATCCCCGTCAACGATTGCCCATGCTGGTCCTTCGCTGGCGATTCTTGGCTTACCTATCGGATTAGTTCCCCCTGCTTGAATTCTAGTAATGTAGTCTCCCAGCAGTTTATTTCCGTGTGTAAAAATTCCCCAGCTGTCTGTAAGTGTCAATTTATCTGCAATTGTTTGGGCATCTCGTTTATTCATACCAATTGATGCCAATGCTGCCATGCTATAGGAGTGAAGGTCCTTAATAGAAACTGTAATCGTATCAACCATTAGTCTTTTTTCTTTGTTTAACTTTGGGTTGTTGTTTNGCTGTGCCCCATTTCGCTCGGCGATCNCGTTCATGCTTTGAACGTTTAGAATCCAAATATTTNCCAGTGATAACTGGTTCGTGTGACGCTTTTGCAAACAATTTCATTTTGGCTAATAAGTCAGGATTTTTTTCAGCAACATTTGTCGTTTCACTAATATCTTTATTTAAGTCATACAGTTCCCAAGCGCGATTTGGTTTGGTTTGTATTGCCTTCCAATTATTGTGTCTTACTGCAATTTGGCTTCGAAANTCCCAGTATAGCATNTCATGTTTTTGCTGNAGCCCTTTATTTAGAAGTGTTGGTAGAAACGAGATGCCATCAATATCTTTCGGTTTCTTTGCTCCAGTTAAGTCTGCTAAAGTAGGNAGAACATCAGGTTGATAAAAAATTAAATCATTCACTTGGCCTGATTTNATTTTTCCTGGCCAACGAACCAAATAAGGAATTCTTAATCCTCCTTCGAAAAGATTACCCTTACCACCTCTAAATTCTTCGCCTGTTTTGGGGTTTACATTTGGGCCAAAAAATCCGCGTGGCTTTTTTTGGCTACGAAAACGATCTTGTCCTCCATTATCTCCGGTGAAAAATACAATAGTATCTTTTTCAAGTTTCAGTTCCCTTAATAAATCAAGAACCTGACCAACGTTGTAGTCTACCATGCTAACCATGGCAGCATAGTTCTTTATATCTTGTGATAAAGATGGATCTTTAATCCATTTTTCATTTTCGTATAATTTCCAAGCTGGATCAGCCTTGGGTATGTCATACATTCCATGAGGCGGCGTGATCGGAAAGTAACAAAAAAACGGCTTATCCTTTTTTTCGCGAATAAAGTTCAACCCTGCTTCCATAATTTTATAATGAGAATATGTTTGGCCTGACCGTCCTCCTTTATTTCCTTTGAGTTCAACTTCACTACTATTTTGAATTAGATAAGATGGGTAAAATGAATGTGCATGAACTTGATCATAATATCCGTAAAATAAATCAAATCCATGCTTTTCTGGCACTCCAGTAGAGTCGCGCCCTCCACAACCCCACTTTCCAAAGCCTCCAGTTTCATAACCGATTTGCTTCAGCATTGAAGCGATCGTAGTTTCGTTTTCTCGTAATGGGGTGCCTCCATCATTAGCTCTGATTGAAGCATGACCAGCATGCTTTCCAGTCATTAAATTACAACGTAGAGGGGCGCATACTGGTGCCCCAGCGAGGGCTGATGTAAATCGTATTCCCTCTGCCGCGAATTGGTCGATATTTGGTGTCTTGATGTATTTATTTCCCATGTGAGATAACTCAAAATATGCGAGTTCATCAGACATGATATAAACTATGTTTGGTTTTTTTTTCGCGAAAATGTTTGAAGTGAAAAGTAACAAAAAGATTAAAGCTAAAAAATAACGAATGCGCATGAAAAAATCATATATTTAGACAATATTTAGGAAAACTAAAAAATAAGTAAAACTTAGTTTGTTTATCTTTTATTCATTGATTTTGTATAAATGAATTGTTAATTATATTTACATGCTTTTGCGTGTTATGGTGCTTGCCCTTTTTGGGCAGATATCTTTCTTAGAGATATCTGCGGATGATTCTATAAAGCCCTGGCTTACTATTTTTGGAAAGCCTCTTGAAGCTTTAGAATTACCTAAAGATAAAGTTGCGAGGTCAATGGT
>PAOJ01000022.1 GCA_002708005.1 Verrucomicrobiales bacterium
TATTGGATCATTACCAGTAGTTGAAAGGGACTTAAGCATCTCTGAAGCGGTTTGTTTTGGTAGATCCGCAATTAATTCAAATGCATCCTCTTCAGTTTGGCCGGCATCCGCAGAAGAAACCTCAGCAAAAACTTCTGTAATTGCTTGCCTAAGAGAATCCGGATTATCTGCACTTCTGTAAGTATGAACTTTAGTGGCAAGAGTATGCTCAGACTCCATATCCACACCAATTACGTCAATAGTTATGCCTCGAGAAATGATATCAGGAGTATAACCCTCTACTAAATTCCTATCATTAGCTTCACCATCCGTAACAACTAACAACCTATANGTTCCATANCCAAATTGTTTTTTTCGAGCCTTCAATAGAGCGTCNGCACCACGTTTCATATANGATCCAAGAGGTGTTCCCCCTCCAGAACGTATACTGTCAATTGCAGTATTAAGCCTCTGTTCTACTCTCGAACCAAGAGGATATACCCAGTCACCTCTTGGAAAAACCAAAACACCAATATGCGTCGATTCTGGCACCTGCCCTAACACCTGCTTTAATGCCTCTCTAGCTACTGACATACGATCAGTACCTCCCATAGGCGTTCCCATTGAGCCAGATGCATCTACTACAACAATCACATTATCCGTAACTTGGACCTCTGCTCGGATTAATGGCGCAAACCAAAACCCAATTGCTAGCAGTCCAAAAACAAAATTAATGGCTTTATTTTTATGATTCATTGGGAATTTCTAAAATATTTAAAAATCAAAATCTGATTCCTGTGTGACCTCTGCAGAAACTCGAATAACACGGAATTCCACCCGCATATTTTGCTCAGCCTCAGCAACCGATCGAGGTTTGGAAATGAAAGGCTCTGCAATACCAACCCCCTGCGGCTGAATCTGTGACAAATCAACCGCAATGCCTTTGCCTTTTGCATAAGCAACAACCGAACTCTTTACGGCTTCGGCTCTTTTCCTCGAAAGATTTAAAGCAGCCTGCATTGTTCGACGCGGATTATAATCATCTACTCCATCAAAAGCTCCTTGGCCAATTGCCTCTAATAAAAGTTCTGTATTATCAAGACTCAATGAGCGGCCGTTCAATGAGTAATTATAATTACCCCGACTCCCTGAACGCTTTAGCGTCCCTTTAGTCAAACCCGCCTTAACTAAATCAACCAAAGTTTTTGTTGGATCCGCATGACCACGAATAGCTACTACTGCATTGCCGAACTTATCTGCCGTTTCGATAATACGATTAAACTCTGCTGCGTACTGCAAAGCGCTAAACTCAATCTGATTCGGCTTAAAGTTGATAGTGAAGGATACAATCGTTCGATCATCTAAAAGCCCACCTGAACTCAGTTCCTCAATCTCCGACAATACAGCTTCTGCTCTAAAGCGCTCACCCTGCTCTACGCTGGTTTTTTCTAAATAATTCAAAAAGTCTTCGTGCTTATAATTTAGACCAGACGGAAACAAGCCCATCTTCTGCTTTGCATAACCACGAGAGGTTGCCAGCTCCAAAGCCGAGGTCTGAAATGCATCAAAACCATGAAGATTACCTTGCTTTTCAAAGAAGCTGACATTGCCAGGATAACCTGCAAACGTGCAGTCCAATAAAAGGCCATGAGCCTCATCTGCATTGGGAACAACCTCCTCTGTATAAATTTGAACCGTCTGATTGAGGAGACTTATATATGAGGCATCTCTTGTACCAGCATCAAAGGCTGCTCGTTTTCCAACTAGCTGCTCAGCTGCCTTAAGATATCCGGCAACAAATTTTCTAATCAAAGGACGGTTAGCATCGTAGTAGTCCTTGCGGCATACATAGACATCAGCGATTGATCGAGATAATTCCGCAGTGGAAACTAGCACTTTAGCCCCCTTAACTGTCCCCTCTGCTCCGGTACCTGTGCTAGTTAAATCGGTACATAACCCAAACATATCTGGGGTTATAGCAAAACAGGCAGATATGGTTGGATCTTTTCTGAATGCTTCAACTGGAGAACCAGGACCAGTTAACTCATCATAAAACTTTACTCTAATATCATTCCAACTTAATTGCGCCGTCTTCAGAACATCATCTAACATACCAATGTGAGGGCCTCCCTGTTGTACTGCTACAGTCTTGCCCCGTAAGTCGGTCACAGTTTTGATTCCTTCCCTAGCAACCATGTGATCTCCAGCAGACCAAGTCATTTGCATAATCACTACTCCCTTAGTACGCGGATCAGAACCAATCACCTCCGAAGCTTGCCCCATCATTCTATATGTGCCGCGCAAGAAAGGTGATTTTCCCGAACGATAATCTCGAACCTGTTGAATGAAATCATCTCCGGGAACCATATTAAAATTGAGTCCCTGCTTCTGAAAAATACTTCCTGACTTGGTCTTTAAACCTCCATTAGCATAGAAGGTAGCCATGTCACCGCCCCAAATTATATACGGCAACTGTAAAGATCCGCCTGACTTAACAGAACCTACTGCTCCCGGACCAACTAGTTCAGAAAACAATTTCGTCTGCGANAACGCACTCGTCGAAACAAATATGCCAACTAAAGTTAATGTGTTAATAAATTTCATCACTAAAATTGCCTAGTTGGGACAAAATATCTTATAGTAATAAATAGATCAATTATAATTTCAACGTTAAATATTATTAAAAACTCAGTTAAAGATTGAAACAGCTCTATCAGGCATCCAAATTTGAACCCAAACAACAAGTGGATTCTTCTGACGTAAAATACTTAAAACGATCTGCAAGAAAACGATTAATTTCAACAGCACCAAACTCAAGCTTGATGATGGTTGTTGTTATACCTTGCCATAATGAAACTGATCTTCTGGGAGCACTTCAGCACTTAAATCAATGCGATCAACCAATTGGAAAAACAGAAGTAATTGTCGTCATTAATAGTTCTTTAAGTTGCCCAAAATCAATTCAAGAACAAAATCAAAAATCACTAGATGAGGTGTCTGATTGGCTAAAAACAACAAGCAAAAATTGGCTAACTATTCATCTCCTAAATCTTCCAAATCTGCCTCAAAAAAATGCAGGAGTTGGCCTATCTCGTAAGATCGGGATGGACGAAGCAATTCGACGTCTAGCGGATGTCGGACAAGAAGAAAACGGACTACTTATTTGCTATGACGCGGACTGTCGTTGTTCACCCAACTATTTCACTAGTATTGAAAGACATTTTTCAATCCACCCCAAAAGCCCAGGAGCCAGTATTTATTTTGAACATCCACTTGATAAAAATGAGATGGCAAAATTTGGATTTGGAAAATTCGGACAATTGATTAGCCAAGACGAATTTGAAGGCATAGCCGCTTACGAACTCCATCTTCGTTATCATGTTCGCGCACAGAAATACATTAACTTTCCATATGGATTCCACACAATTGGATCTGCTATGGTTGTGAGAGCCTGGGCATATATAAAACAAGGAGGCATGAATCGTCGAAAAGCAGGTGAAGACTTTTATTTTCTTCAGAAAATCAGCTGGTTAGGCAAAGTAACAGAATTATCTAATACCACGGTATATCCCTCTCCTCGGATCTCTGACCGAGTGCCATTCGGCACCGGAAAAGCCATCAGGAATTTTATTAAATCAAAACAACAAACAAGCTATCCCCTTCAAGCCTATCTAGATATTCAATGGCTTATTAAGCAAACTGATTCACTTTGGGAGGCTGGCCATTTTAATGAAACACCACCAGCCTCATTAGCAACTTTTTTGGAGGAAAAATTTCTCAATGACATCGTTTCAGAAATACGTCAAAACTCAACAGATATAGAAAAATTTCGCAAGCGATTCTTCCGATGGTTAAACGCCTTTCGTCTAATGAAATATCTCAACAGAGCAAAAGATGAATTTTATGGTTCTAAGAAGATCGAATNTGCCGCTCAAGAATTACTAANAGAATTGAGACTCCCAAANAAAANGGAGAATGTTGTTGATCTATTAAAACAATATCGGCAACTGGATCGAAACCCATAAAATTCTCTAGAATGATATAAATTAAAAACTAACAATTTAACGTCCTATTAGCTTCGTAGCTCGTTTCTGCAACCATACAAGATCCTCATTTCGCATGTTGCTGTGAGCATGATTCCCCCAATGGCCCTCATTTAACCTAGAGTGCATCTCTTTTGTGTCTCTCCCTATCCATTTGCGAACCTTAGTAGACCCATCCATATAACCCAATGCAGCTGTGCCGCTATGATAACCTGCAGGAACATGATAAAAATTTTGTTTCATATTTAGACCAAAAAATGGCCGGCACAAACTTTGTGGATGCACTTCGACAAAAGTAAAAATCTCTTCCGGNCCCCTAGCTGAATCTGACATTTTCAAATAGGACTGATAACGAGAATTTGGTTGATTACGATAAGCGGGCTCTCCTCGACCGCGCGACGTATCCCAACCAACAAAACTATTCAAAGCATAACTTCTTAAACGTGGCATCTCATTCCGACCAACTTTGACAGTACTCTTATCAGACGGGCAACGATAAACTCCCTTGGTTTGAATATACTGACCAAATAAAGATAAACGCTTATCTATCAACATCTCAGGTTTNCCAGCGTCCTGAGGGCGAGAAGAAAAAACACCTCCAACCCATGTCTTACGTATCAGCCCATTACCGTTATGAACTACTTGGTCATCATGATCGTCAGCATATAATTGCATCATAATACCCAACTGTTTAAAATTACTTATACATACAGTTTGAGTTGCCTTGGTTTTTGCTTTTGCCAAAGCAGGCAACAACATGCTTGCTAGAATTGCTATGATAGCAATAACAACAAGAAGCTCAATTAAGGTAAATCCTCTAACTTTATTTATTTTTATCATTTCAAGAACTCGATTCTGTTACTGTAGCAATAATAAACAATTTGATTTTAGACTATCCCACTTAACATTCAAAAAGAATATTTAACTGAAGNATAAATGTTTGCAACCCGTAAANNTATNAATCAATCACCACTATTNGATCGATTATTTATTTGATTAAGGGCCCATTCAGCATGCTCGGCAATAAGTGATTCTTGATCATTTTTTGCACGTTCTAGGGCAGGAATCGCTTTAGCATCACCAATATTTCCTAGAGCCACACATACGTTTCTTAAAAAACCACGACGCTTTGTTCTTTTTATTGGTGTATCACGAAATTTTGAGCGAAATCCATCTTCATCTAACGCTAGCAACTCTAATAAATCTGTTTGATCCAGATCATCCCGACGATGCTCAGCCATAAGGCGGCCCTTACCTGCAAATCTATTCCAAGGACATACAGAGAGGCAATCGTCACANCCATATATGTGATTGCCAATCATAGAACGAAATTCTAAAGGAATTGAATCCTTCAGCTCGATAGTTAAATACGAAATACAGCGACGAGCATCCAATACAAATGGCGAGGTAATCGCTTGAGTTGGACAAATGTCGATACAGTCAGAACATTTACCACAACGATTATGTTCTGGTTCATCTGGTTCAATTTTAGCAGTTGTAATGATTTCTGAAATAAAAAACCAGTTACCAAGCCTACGACTGATAAGGTTAGTATGCTTACCAACAAACCCCAAACCAGCACGTTGAGCAATATCACGCTCCAGTATCGGACCAGTATCAACGTACCATAGAGATTGCACATCATCATCTGCAAGCATCTGTAAGTACTCGGTCAACTGAATAAGAGCTTTACCAATGGATTCGTGGTAGTCCGTATAACGAGCATAGCGAGCAATAAGCCCCATGTTAGAAACGTCATTATTTTTTTGCTTATCTTCATAACTAGCCGCTAGTGATATAATAGAGCAGGCATTCTTAAGAACCAAATTCGGATCAACACGTTTCTCCGCATTCCGCTTCATCCAGCCCATTGATCCATGCTTTTGATTATCAATCCAATCGAGAAATTGAGGAGCACTATCTGGCGGATCAGCATTAGTGAAACGACAATCGTCAAAACCCAATTCCAACGCCCGCTGACGAATTGGTGCCTTCATGAGACTTCTCGAGCAACAGCTTGACTAAACTGACTAAGAATAAGTTGAGCTACTTCTTTAGCTGAACGATATTCTGTATTAACTAACATATCAGACTGGCTGTAAGCCGATTTACGTTCTTGCATAAGATCAATAATACTTTGCTTAGGGTTCTCTGTTTGAAGTAGAGGGCGATGGGATTGATCTTTTACGCGGCGCCATATGGCTTCAGGTGAAGCCCAAAGACAAAAAACCATTGAGTACTGTTTCATAGCATCCATATTAGATAGATCCACAAGCAAGCCTCCTCCAGTCGCTATTACAGTCTTTTTTCGAGTNGTCAACAGAGCAACCACCTCTCGTTCGTATTGACGAAAAGTGTCTTCCCCATACTCCTCAAAAATCCGTGGAATACTCATCCCTACATGATCTTCTATAAACTGATCAGTATCTAAAAACTCAAAGGAACTAAGCTTGGATAAAACTCGGCCAACCGCCGTTTTGCCACATCCCATAAACCCAGTTAGAGCAATGTTTCTGACTTTTCTTCCTTCATCCACAGGGAGAAAGTACAACATTCCGAATTATGTTNCCCGACTTTTNAACCGAAACTCGACCCTTACCCCGTTCACAAGTAGAATATAAACGTGTTTAGGCCGTGCATTGACCTGCATGACGGCAGGGTGAAGCAAATCGTTGGAAGCTCAATAAACGACAACCAACCTAGCTCGCTTCACACTAATTTTATCTCTGAAAAACCACCTGCTTGGTTTGCCAAAAAATATAGGCAAGACAACCTGCACGGTGGTCACGTCATCAAACTCGGAAAAGGAAACGATGAAGCCGCTCTCGAAGCACTAAGCACCTGGCCGGGGGGATTACAGATTGGGGGCGGCATAAATGCAAAAAATGCCTCTAGCTGGATTAATGCGGGAGCCTCCCACGTCATTATAACATCATGGCTCTTCCAAGAAGGCAAAATCGAGACGGATCGNCTCAAACATCTTCAAAAAAAAATTGGTAAATCAAGGCTTGTTATAGACTTAAGCTGTAGGCGTCGAGGCGATGATTATTTTGTTGTCACCGACCGTTGGCAGACTTTCACTGAAATAAAGATTAATTCAGAAACGCTCAACAATTTGGCTAAGCATTGCGACGAATTCTTAATACACGGGGTTGATGTCGAAGGACTAAGTCAAGGAATCGATGAAACACTTGTTAAGATTATTGCCAATCATTGCCCGATCACTGCTACTTATGCCGGTGGAGCTCAATCAATGGAAGATCTCTATCGTGTAAACAAAATTGGTCAAGGCCGCGTACATCTAACAATCGGCTCAGCACTGGATATTTTCGGCGGTCACGGAGTCCACTATAACGACGCTGTCGCGTTCAATAAGAAACAAAAAAGTTCTAATTAAAGAACTATACAGGGTTACTTAACACCGAATTTGTGTATAGTGGTTTGGGTGTATTTTTCCTTCGGACGTAAAACCGTACTAGGAAAATGGGGTTGGTTAATCGCGTCTGGAAAATGCTGAGTTTCCAAGCAGAATGCATTCCGAAATTCATATTTCCAGCCTCCCTTACCAACCTCAGTTCCATTAAGATAGTTACCTGTATAGAACTGAATACCAGGCTCAGTAGTATAAATTTCAAGATATCTTCCTGATGTTTCCTCATCAACTCGAGCAGCCATACTAAGCTTTCCAAACTCTATTTTGTTTAAACAATAATTATGGTCATATCCACCTGGTTCTCCNTCTAACTCATCAATTCTGGCACCAATTTTAGTAGGCTCAAGAAAACTCATTACTTTATCTACTTTTAGTATTTCACCGGTTGGAATACCCGTCTTATCTACAGGAGTATAGTGGTCAGCATTAAGATGCAATACATGATCAAGAATCTGACCTTTACCAGCCAAATTCCAATAAGCATGATTAGTTAGATTCACCGGCGTGGCTTTATTTGTAGTCGCTAGGTAATCAATTCTTAACTCATCATCATTAGTAAGAGTATAAGTCACTTTCATTTTAAGCTCACCAGGATAACCTTCTTCACCATCCGGACTGGTATAGCTGAAAGCCACCGCCTTGCCCTCTTTACTCCGAACCTCTCTAGCAGACCAAACCTTCTTATCGATCCCTTCAACACCACCGTGTAAATGATTTGGATCGTTATTGGTCGCCAAAGTGAACTCATTGCCATCAAGTGTAAACTTACCCTTGGCAATACGATTAGCTACTCGGCCAGTTGTAACACCGAAATAAGAGTGACCATCCAGATAATCTTCTAGTTTATCATGTCCAAAAACAACATCACCTAACTTACCGTTTTTATCTGGCACATGCATTTCTGTTAGCATAGCTCCATAAGTAATAATTTTTGCCTGTAGCCCGTTCTTGTTAGTTAGAATGTAGGCGTCGACTTTTTTACCATCCTCAGTTTTTCCAAATGCTTCTTTTTTCACAGAACCCTTATTTTTCTTTTTCGCAGCGAAAGCTGATTGCTCGACTAAAGCACCGACAAGAAGAAATCCTGCCATAAAATACGCTGTTGTTTTCTTCATAATGATGACGATTATCTTACCTCTTAACTTGGCATGAAATCAAAGGCCTTTCTATGGACCTGATAGTCCGGTGTCAATGCCATTCGCAAATCAATACTTATTTTAGCCAAAAAAAAACGAGAACCAATAAGGCTCTCGCTTTAAAAATAGATAGAAAATATATCTTTATGTAAGCGTGATTTGATCGCCTTCTTTAAGTGTAACAATCGCCTTTTTCCATTTAGCAGTTCGCCCCTCATGTCTGGTTCTCTTACGTCGCAGTCGACCATTNACATTCATGGTATTAACACGATCTACCTTCACCTTAAAAAGAATCTCAACNGCTCGACGAATATCGTTCTTGTCGGCAATTGAATTAGCCACAAGGTGTACCTGCTGCCGTATTACCGCCTTTGTTCCTTTTTTCTTGGCAGATAATTCAGCCATCTCGTCGCAGCGTTCCTGCACAGCCATAACCTTCTCGGTTAGTCGCACGGTTTTTATAACATCAAATGGACTCATCTTTGTTACTTAGTCAAACGTTGTTCAAACTTCTCATAGCCATCTTTTGTAAANACAAGTAAATCAGGCCAAAGAATATCATATGTATTTAAAGTATCGCTGGTCGTGGAACGTACCTTCGATAAATTTCTAGCAGAAAGCGCGACATTACTGTCGGCTTCACCTGTCACAAGCACAGCACTCGAATACTGCCCTTTACCACTCTTTTTAAAATCAACACCTAGCGCATTAAGCGTCTTAACTAAATCCGCTGTTGCTGGTTTTTCAATATTAAGACCATCAAGAACAAGGACCTCCCCACCCTTAACTCGTTCTGTAAAAGCCTTACGAACAGCAAGATCACGAACTTTTTTATTTAGCTTCTTTATATAAACACGAGGCTTCGGTCCGTGAGCAACACCTCCGCCACGCCAAATTGGATTACGCTTTTGCCCTACACGAGCTCGACCGGTTCCCTTTTGCCTCCAAGGTTTTTTACCACTTCCAGAAACTTCTGCTACAGTCTTAGTACTGGCAGTACCAGATCGCTGAGCAGCATTATAAGCAACCACAGCTTCATGTACCGCCTGATGACCCTTATCATCATCCACCGGAGTAAATTTTGCTTCCAGCTCACCTTGATCGGCACCTGTTGCGTTCTTAATTATTAATTTCATTATTACAACTTCCGAACTGGTTTATTTTTTTTGTTTTGGCTTTTTCTTAGCCTCTCGGATGACAACGTAATCCCCATTCGCACCAGGTATAGCTCCTTTAACAAGCAGCAGATTATCATCGGCCTGTACCTTGATGATCTCCAGACTCTGAACCGTTCTCTTGGACTGTCCCATATGGCCCGGCATTTGCTTGCCTTTGATAACATGGCCTGGTGTAGATCCTGCTCCAATAGAGCCCGGTCGCCTACGCCAACCACCTGAACCATGGGAACCACGACCACCACCAAAGTTCCAACGTTTCACAACTCCTTGAAAACCTCGGCCTTTGGTTTTTCCTATCACGTCAACATAGTCTCCAGCCTCAAAAACATCCGCCCCTATAGCGTCGCCTTGATTCACCTCAAGAGTAAAATCCCGGAATTCCTTTATCTTGCGAACTGGGTTAATAGTTCGATCATCCCACGCCTTTCGGTTGTTCAAACGATCTTTACCCTTCACGTGCCTATCTGGTGAACGAGATATGAAATTATCTTCTCCATTGTGCGCTTTAAGATGTCCACGCTCAGCTAAGGTAAGGCGGTGCTCTTTCTGAGCATCAAATCCAAGTTGCACAGCTTCATAACCATCTTTTTCAGTAGTCTTGCGCTGCAAAACATAGTTAGGACCTGCTTGAACAACAGTTACACTTACCGCACGTCCATCGTCTGTATACACACGGGTTTGACCCAATTTCTTTCCTAATAATCCAACCATGACAGCTTAAATTTTAATTGTGATGTCGACACCTGCAGGCAAGTTCAACTTTTTTAACTCGTCCACAGTTTTAGCCGTGGGTTCCATAATATCAATAAGACGCTTGTGCGTACGCTGTTCGAAGGACTCTTGTGCCTTCTTGTCAACGTGCGGCGAACGCCCAACGGTAAACCGTTCAACACGAGTTGGCAGCGGGATGGGTCCAGCAACCAACGCCCCGGTTCGCTTCACCGTCTCAACGATATCACCAGCCGATTGATCAATAACACGATGATCGTATGCTTTTAGGCGAATTCTTATGCGGTTTTTTGGCATGATTAATTCTTTTTTATGTACGTGCTGGCTTCTTACTGCTACCGCTGATCACTTCCTCTGCGATACTGCTCGGCACTTCTTCAAAACTAAAAGGTTCCATTGAATAGGAGGCGCGACCTTTAGATAGTGATCGCACTGCAGTGGCGTAGCCAAACATTTCGGCTAAAGGCACTTCACAGGTTAAAGTACAAATCTGCTTGGAATCCATTTCCATTCCTAAAATCTTCCCACGACGACGATTCAAATCTCCCATAACATCACCTTGAGATACTTCTGGAGTTACCACCTCTACTTTCATAATCGGCTCAAGCAGCACAAGGTTAGCCTTCTTACATGCTTCCTTGACCGCAAAAATACCGGCCATCTTAAAAGCGAGCTCATTTGAATCAACCTCATGAAATGAACCATCCACTACTTCTACTTTAACATCAACAAGAGGATATCCAGCTAATACTCCACCAGTAATAGCTTCTCTAATACCAGACTCAACAGCGTTGTGATACTCCTTTGGTATAACACCGCCAACAATCTTGTTTTCTATTTCAATCCCTTTTCCTCTCTCGCTAGGAGCGATATTGATGACCGCATGACCGTACTGGCCACGACCCCCGGACTGGCGAACAAACTTACCTTCACCTTCTGCTGCTTGGGTAATAGCCTCGCGATAGGAAATCTGAGGGGCCCCAACGGTAGCTTCTACCTTAAATTCACGAAGCATCCGGTCTCGGATAATATCCAAATGTAACTCTCCCATGCCAGCTATTATCAACTGGCCTGTCTCATCATCAGTGAACATACGGAAGGTTGGATCTTCTTCTGAAAGTCTCTGCAAGGCTTCAGACATTTTTTCGCGATCACCGTTTGAATTAGGCTCGACCGCCATGGAAATTACCGGCTCAGGGAAAGTCGGAGGTTCAAGCATCACTTCCAGTTCTTTATCACTCAAGGTGTCACCTGTAGTAACATTCTTTAGTCCCACAATCGCTGCAATGTCACCCGAATAAACTGTCTCTACATCCGTGCGCTTGTCTGCCTGCAGCATAATTAGACGACTAACTCGATCACGCTTACGTGTACGAGGNTTGTAAATAGTATCGCCCTTATTCATTTGCCCAGAATAAACCCTGATGAACACAAGTTTACCAACAAAAGGATCGGTCCATAATTTAAAAGCCAGTGAGCAAAACTTACTTCTATCATCAGGCTTAATAACCACTTCCGCATTCTCATCATGCGCCTCAACGGCAGTTGCAGGAGGTATATCTAGAGGTGATGGGAGATAGTCCACAACAGCGTCCATCAACGGCTGAACACCTTTATTCTTAAAAGCCGAACCGCCAAGCACAGGAACGAATTTAAGGTCACAAGTCAAACGGCGAATTGCAGCCTTCAGCACATCGGCTGTAACAGGTTTTTCTTCAAGAATTAATTCAGCAATATCGTCATCAAGATTAGAAACAGCCTCAATAAGTTGGTCCAGTGCTAGGGACGATTCATCCTTCAATTCATCAGGAATATCTGTAATATCATATTTTATCCCTGTTTCATCGTTTGGATCATAAATCAAAGCTTTTTGATTGACTACATCCACNACACCGCGAAGTTGATCCTCAGCTCCTACAGGAATTCCAACCGGATGGGCCTCAGCTCCAAGTTTATTACGTAAGTCTCCAAGCGCTTTATTAAAATCAGCACCAGTACGATCCATTTTATTAATAAAAGCGATCCTTGGAACACAATACTTTGTAGCTTGTCTCCAAACAGTCTCGGATTGTGGTTGCACACCTGCAACTCCACAGAAAACAGCTACAGCTCCATCAAGCACACGCATCGAACGCTCTACCTCTGCAGTGAAGTCGACATGACCAGGGGTATCGATGATGTTTACTCTATTATTTATTTCAGTAAATAGCTTGGCAATCCCCTCTTCTTTTTGTTTCCAGAAACAAGTAGTAGCTGCAGATGTGATAGTTATACCGCGTTCTCTTTCTTGCTCCATCCAGTCGGTGACGGTGTTGCCATCATGCACTTCCCCAATTTTGTGCATAAAACCAGTATAGAAGAGCACTCGCTCTGTCGTTGTGGTCTTACCAGCATCAATGTGAGCAGCAATACCTATATTGCGTGTGCGTTCCAGTGGAAACTCACGATCCGGTGAGTTTATCTCTTTATTATGTTCCAATGTGTCTGACATTTCTTATTATTCACACTCAAGAAACCAAATCAAAATCCAAGCTATTTCAGAGAGCTTAACGTACCGAAAGGCCGGCAGCGCCTAGTTCTATCTAACAACGACTGAGTTTTACCAACGAAAATGCGCAAAAGCCTTATTCGACTGAGCCATTTTGTGCATCTCATCTCTCTTTCGGATACAACTTCCTTGGCCGTCACTCGCTTCACGAATTTCTGTNGCTAATGCATCCATCATAAGCACACCCTTGCGGGCATGCGAAAAATCTACTAACCAACGGAGAGCCAAGGCTACCTGACGACTTCCTCCAATCTCAAGTGGAACTTGGTACGTAGCACCACCTACACGACGTGATTTAACTTCCAATCGTGGACGGGCATTACCTACAGCTCTCTCCAGTATCTCAAGCGGATTGGATCCTTGATTCTCTGCAGCTATTTTATCAAATGCGCCATAAACAATTTTTTCTGCAACACTTTTCTTCCCTTTGCGCATGGTAAAATTAACCAAAAGCGTGACCAGTTTACTCCCATAACGGGCATCTGGTGCTACATCTCGTTTTTCTGCTCTCCGGCGTCGTGCCATATCTATTCTGTCTTCTTTCTAAAAATTATTTTTTACCAGTCTTAGGTCTTTTGACCCCGTACTTGGAACGACTGCGACGACGCTTTTCAACACCTGTTGCATCCAAAGCACCACGAACAACATGGTACCGAACCCCTGGAAGATCCTTCACGCGCCCTCCTCGTACCAAAACTATGGAGTGCTCCTGCAAGCTATGACCCTCATCCGGAATATAAGCAATGATCTCAAAACCATTAGTTAGTCGAACTTTAGCAACTTTCCGCATAGCTGAGTTAGGTTTTTTGGGGGTACGAGTGTACACCTGCAAACAAACACCACGTTTAAACGGGCAATTGTCCAGCGCCCTAGACGCTGACTTTTTCTTCACTCTTGCTCGCCCCTTACGGACTAGTTGGTTAATTGTCGGCATTAAAAATCCTATAATCTAATATTATAAGGGTAAAAAGCACCCTTTTTCCCTCAGAGGGGCGGGGAGAGTAGCAAAACCCATTTTTGATGCAACAGGTTTTTTATACAATTTGTACTCTGACACCACTAAAACTGAGATTAACCCAAAAGTGGGTTATCAAATATTGGCTCCTCCTTCTCTTCTTCTTCTTCCTCGGGAGCTTCAATTTCCTCCACTAAAGGCTTAAGTTTCACATCGCGATGCAGATCGGCACCAGTTCCAGCTGGCACAATATGACCCATAATCACGTTTTCCTTAAATCCCTTCAAATCATCTACTTTACCAAGCGTAGCCGCGTCAGTAAGAACCCTAGTGGTATCTTGGAACGAAGCAGCACTTAGGAAACTTTCGGTCTCGAGAGAAGCCTTAGTAATACCAAGTAAAACAGGCTGACCTTCAGCTGGTTGGCCTCCCATTTTTTCAATCTCTTCATTTTCTNTCTCAAAAGTNAGTTTTTCAATTTGCTCACCCCACAAGAACGAAGTATCACCAGTCTCAGTAATACGAACTTTACGCATCATTTGACGCGCAATGATCTCTATGTGTTTATCATTAATCGTTACACCTTGAAGTCGATACACCTCNTGNACCTCATTAACCAAATGATCCTGCAGTTCTTTCGGGCCACAAACATCAAGAATCTCGTGTGGATCTACAGGACCCTCTGTCAACTGCTGCCCTCTACTTACCATGTCTCCCTTAAACACAATAACATGCTTTCCAATTGGAATCAGATGCTCTTCCTCTTCCTCTGATTCCACATCTCTAATAATAATGGAACGCTTTCCTCTCACTGTTGGGCCGAAATCAACGACACCATCTATTCTAGAAATCTCTGAACCATCCTTTGGCTTACGAGCCTCAAATAATTCAGCAACTCGAGGCAAACCNCCCGTAATATCCTTTGTCTTTGAAGCTTTTCGAGGCGTTTTAGCCATCAAGCTACCCGCCACAATTGAATCTCCTTCTTCAACAACNATATGAGCCCCAGACGGAATAGGATAATTTGCAACTGCTTCACCTTTGCTATTTTCTACAATTACTTGAGGATGCAAATCTTCCTTATAATCAATAACCACTAAAGATAATTGACCTGTTGCATCATCCATTTCCTGTTTAATCGTAACCCCCTCAATAATGTCGTGGAATTTAATTACACCAGGTTTTTCAGATATAATAGGTACATTGTATGGATCCCACTGCACAAAAACTTCTCCCTTCTTGACCTGTCCACCATCAGGAATGCTGACNACAGAACCAATAACAATATTGTAGCTTTCTAACTCGTCGCCAGTCTTTTCATCAAGAACGAATATCATACCGTTCTTATTAAGGATAATACTATTCCCATCCTCTAGATCAACTTTACGAAGATCCTTATATTTAAGAACACCTTCATTACGCGCTTCAATTTGAGGCTGCTTAAAGACCGAGGATGCCGTACCACCTATGTGGAATGTACGCATGGTCAGCTGAGTGCCAGGTTCTCCAATTGATTGTGCAGCTATAATGCCCACCGCAGTACCCATTTCCGCCAGTTCACCTGTTGCTAAGTTTATTCCATAACATTTCTGACAAACTCCTCGCTTTGATTCGCAGGTCAAAACTGAACGAATACGCACCCTATCGACACCAGCATCATCAATTGCTTTAGCGTGCGCCTCATCAATCACTTGACCTGATTCGCAAAGATATTCTTCTGGATTAGTTGGGTCTGGGATGTCTTCAACAGCAGTACGACCCACAAGACGATCTTGAAGTTTAACAACTTCATCCTCTCCTTCATAAATAGCTTGGCGCCAAATACCGTTTGTGGTTCCACAATCTAACTCCCAAATAATTAAGTCCTGTGAAACATCTACTAGCTTACGGGTTAAGTAACCAGAGTCAGCCGTCTTTAAAGCTGTATCAGCTAAACCCTTCCGAGCACCATGTGTAGAAATAAAATAGTCAAGCACAGTAAGCCCTTCACGGAAATTAGCTAAAATTGGCTTTTCGATAATATCTCCAGATGGCTTAGCCATAAGGCCTCGTATCCCCGACAACTGTCGAACCTGCTGGCGGTTTCCGCGAGCTCCAGAATCAACCATGAGCCAAACCGGATTAAACTCATCACTGCCGCCATTATGATCTAACACCTTAAGCATAACGTCTGCAATCTGATCGGTACAATGTGTCCATATATCAATTACTTTGTTATAACGTTCACCTGGGGTAATAACACCACGACGGTATTGTTTATCAACATCTGCAATCTGCTTATGGGCTTTTTCTATTTCCTTGGCCTTTTCCGTCGGGATAATCATATCCTCAAAACCCATAGAAATTCCTGCCTTAGTAGCCTCGTTAAAACCTAGCTTCTTAAGTTCATCAAGTACCTTGACGGTTACCTCATGACCACAATGTTTATAACAGTTTGAAATAATATCTCCCAAGGCTCCTTTATTAACAACAATGTTAGGAAACCCAATCTCATCAGGCCAAATCTCACTGAATACAACTCGACCAACGGTAGTTTCTATAATCTTACTGGATGGATCAGCATAAGGGGCCTCCTTTCCAACGTCTGGATTTGCTAATCGTACCACATCATGAATACCTAAGGCTCCATCCGCAAATGCAAAAAGAGCTTCTCTTTTAGTGCCAAATAAACTCACATGCTTCTGCTTCTTCCTAACAACTTTTCTTGGCTCAGCGGTTAAGTAATAGCAACCTAGCACGATATCTTGAGACGGTGTAATGATAGGTTTACCACTTGAGGGTGAAAACAAATTGTTAGGAGCCATCATCAAAAGACGAGCCTCCATCTGAGCCTCAACCGACAATGGAACATGAACCGCCATCTGATCTCCATCAAAATCCGCGTTATAAGCACTACAAGTCAAAGGATGCAATCGAATCGCCTCCCCCTCAATNAGTGTCGGTTCAAATGCTTGAATTGATAAACGGTGCAAAGTAGGAGCACGATTAAGTAAAACAGGATGCTCCTTGGTTACCTCTTCGAGAACATCCCAAACTTCAATAGTTTGTCGTTCAATCAATTTCTTTGCAGAACGAACAGTATGTACATATCCCAAATCTTTCAAACGGCGTATAATGAATGGCTCAAAAAGAACCAAAGCCATTTTTTTCGGCAAACCACACTGATGCAATTTTAAATCCGGACCAATGACGATAACAGATCTACCTGAGTAATCAACACGCTTACCAAGTAGGTTTTGTCGAAAACGGCCGCTCTTGCCTTTGAGCATATCACTTAAAGACTTTAAGGCTCGATTCCCTGCTCCGGTCACTGCACGACCATGTCGCCCGTTATCGAATAATGCATCTACAGCCTCTTGCAACATACGCTTCTCGTTACGTATAATCACCTCAGGAGTTTTGAGTGCCAAAAGATTCTTTAATCTATTGTTCCTATTAATTACTCGCCTATAAAGATCGTTTAGATCAGATGTAGCAAACCGACCACCTTCAAGGGGTACCAAAGGGCGTAAGTCTGGCGGAATTACTGGAAGCACAGTCAACACCATCCACTCAGGACGGCTTTTAGATTTAATAAAACCTTGATAAACCTTAATACGCTTAGCAAGTTTCTTACGAATCTGTTTGCTTCGAGTCTCAGTCATGGCTTGCTGTAGCTGTTCTATACCATCCTCCAAATCAATCATTGCTGCAGCATCGTGAACCGCCTCTGCACCCATCTTTGCAATAAATGCATCTGGACCATAAGTATCCTTGGCTTCACGGAATTCGACCTCGGTAAGCAATTGGTTTTTTTCTAACGGAGTATCGCCGGGATCAACCACAAGATAATCTTCATAATAAATCACTCTCTCTAGATTTCGTGCTGTTACATCCAACACCAAACCTATTCGAGAAGGCATACATTTGAAAAACCAAATGTGTGTCACCGGCACGGCCAGTTCGATATGCCCCATACGTTCACGTCGAACACGCGCCTGAGTCACTTCCACACCACAGCGATCACATACCACACCTCGATGCTTGATGCGTTTATATTTACCGCANGANCATTCCCAATCTTTGACAGGGCCAAAGATACGCTCACAAAAAAGGCCGCCTTTCTCAGGCTTAAAAGTACGGTAGTTAATCGTCTCAGGATTTTTAACTTCGCCTTTAGACCAAGATCGTATGGACTCTGGCGACGCAACTGCAATGGCAACGTGATCCACGTGGTTAACTTTTTCGAGCCCAAGTAACTCGCGTGAAGATTCTACACCCAGTAAATCGCTTGAAGATTCTGTATTAATCATTTTTTACTTCGTTTATGGTTTCCCGCTGACTCTTATTTACTCTCCTAAAAATGCCTGAGGCAAAACACTCTCAACCTTAGCCTGTTGCACTGGATTATTGTAACCCACCGAAACATTTAGACCAAGAGACTGCATTTCCTTGACCAATACGTTGAATGATTCCGGTATTCCGGCCTCGAGCGCATGATCCCCTTTAACGATGCTTTCGTAAATTCGCGTACGACCTTGAACATCATCAGATTTAACCGTTAATAATTCCTGCAACATATAAGCAGCGCCGTAAGCTTCCATGGCCCAAACCTCCATCTCTCCAAAACGCTGACCACCATACTGAGCTTTACCGCCAAGCGGCTGTTGAGTAACGAGCGAATAAGGACCTACTGCGCGAGCATGAATCTTATCTGCNACCAAATGCCCGAGCTTAAGCATATAAGTGTATCCAACGACGACTTCTTGATCTATTCTCTCGCCAGTATGACCATCATGTAGGTAAGCCTTACCGTGAGCAGGTAGTTTAGCATCCTTAAGATAGTCTCTGATTTGATCCTCTCCAATTCCATCAAAGACAGGTGTTGCAATTTTAATACCTAGTTTCTCACAAGCCCAACCTAAATGAGTCTCAAACACCTGCCCTACATTCATTCGAGAAGGAACTCCAAGTGGATTAAGTATAAGGTCTATAGGTGTCCCATCTTCTAGAAATGGCATATCTTCCTCAGGTATTATCTTAGCCACTACACCTTTATTACCATGCCGGCCNGCCATCTTATCGCCAACTGACAANTTGCGCTTNGAAGCGATAAANACGCGAACTGACTTNATAACACCAGAATCAATTTCGTCCCCAGCCGCAACTCGATTTGCCTGCTCTTTATGNTTAGACTTAAGATCATCAAACCNCTTAGTAAAACCACTAATGATCTCCAAAATCTTATTCTTAATCGGGGAAGGATCGATTGAAATTCTATCATATACCTGTGAAAGCTTTCGAAGTAATGTTTTTGTGATCTTGCGGTTTGCCGGAATAATAACCTCATCTGTATTAGAATTGGTAACATCCAAAGGAATCTTTTCACCAAGCAATATGTTACTTAAATTCTCAGTTAACTGCTCATGAAGATCACTTAACTCCTTCTTGTACTCATCATCCAACTGCTTAGCTTGCTTCCTCGCTTCATTTTCCTTGGATTTAGCCCCTTTTTCATTCTCTTTCTTCGCAGAGACTTTAACATCCATTACTTTACCGTATACACCAGAAGGTACCTTAAGCGATGAATCCTTAACATCAGCAGCCTTCTCTCCAAAAATAGCACGTAACAATCGTTCTTCTGGAGCCAACTCTGTCTCACTCTTGGGGGTAATCTTGCCAACAAGTATATCTCCTGGACGAACCTCAGCCCCTATACGCACCACACCGTCTAGATCAAGATTCTTAAGAGTTTCTTCTCCAAGATTAGGAATATCCCGTGTTATTTCCTCGGGACCAAGTTTGGTATCTCTTGCAGCCACTTCGTATTCAGCGATATGAATGGATGTGTAAACATCATCCTTTACAATACGTTCGCTAATACAAATAGCATCCTCAAAGTTGTATCCATTCCATGGCATATACGCGACCAACACATTACGGCCGAGTGAGATCTCACCATCTTTAGTACATGGCCCATCAGCAATCACATCACCTTTCTTTATCTTGTCACCGACATTAACAAGCGCCTTTTGATTTATACAAGTACCAGCGTTAGAACGATGGTATTTCCGCATAGTGTAAACCCAACAACCTTCGTCAGGACGATGCTTTATTTTCCTACGACCTTCTGGAAGCGCTCCATCTTTAGTGATTACAACTCGATCTGCCGTTACTGATGCTACTACTCCATCGACTTCAGAAGATACAACCGCGTGAGAATCTTTAGCCACTTTAGATTCCATTCCTGTCGCAACAAAAGGAGACTCAGGTTTTAACAAAGGCACAGCTTGCCGTTGCATATTAGAGCCCATCAAAGCACGATTTGCATCATCATGTTCTAAGAACGGTATCATACTAGCGGCTACTGAAACTAATTGCTTTGGAGAGACATCCATATAGTCGACCTTGTCTATAGCACGATCGATAAAATCACCACGGAATCTGCATGTTACCAAGTCTGTAGTAAAATTACCTTTCTCGTCGATAGGCTGATTAGCTTGAGCGACATAATATTTCTCCTCTAAGTCACCCGTAAGGTAATCAACCTTAGATGTTACTCTACCTTTAACCACTTTTCTGTAAGGACTTTCAATAAAACCAAAATCATTGACACGGGCAAAAGTTGCCAGACTTGCAATCAATCCAATATTCGGACCCTCTGGAGTTTCAACTGGGCAAATACGACCGTAGTGAGATGGATGAACATCTCTAACTTCGAATCCGGCTCTTTCNCGAGACAACCCTCCTGGCCCTAGCGCTGAAAGCCTGCGCTTATGAGTCAATTCAGCCAAAGGATTTATTTGATCCATAAACTGAGATAATTGGCTTCGCCCAAAGAAATCTCGCACTACAGCCGACAAAGCCTTCGGATTAATCAACTTAGCAGGAGTCATTGTATCCAACTCTTGATCAAATAAAGTCATTCGCTCCTTAACTAAGCGTTCGGTTCGGGCTAATCCTACTCTGCATTGGTTTGCAAGAAGCTCCCCCACAGTCCTAACGCGACGACTACCTAAATGATCAATGTCATCAATCGTACCGTCACCTAACTTAAGTCGAAGCAAATACTTTGTAGCTTCAATTAAATCCTCCTTCATCAACGTACGTGAACCGTCGTCACCTTTGAGACCTAATTTCTGATTAATTTTGTATCTGCCAACACGACCAAGATCATAACGCTTAGCATCAAAAAACAGCCGTTTCACAAGAGCACGGGCATTAGCTGGCGTAGGGGGGTCACCTGGTCGAAGTCGCTTATAAATTTCTTTAAGAGCTTCTTCTTCATTATGAGTTGGATCTTTCGCCATACAGCGAATAATCAATCCTTCGTCACTAGATACATCAACGATTTGAATTTTCTTCACACCCAATTCGCTAATTCGCTTTATGACAGCCTTGGATAGAGGCTCAAAAGCACGAGCAACAACAATACCCTTGGACGGCTCTACTAAGTCACTAATAAGCACATTATCCTCAAGGTTATCCATCTGCTCTGCCTTCTTAGTAGTAACTTCTTTAATATCGTAAAAAGTATTTAACAAGGAGGCATCGCTACTAGTATCATCACCTTCTAAAAAGTTGATTGCACGCAGGAAGGTAGTGATTAAAAACTTACGACGACGTTTCTTTCTATCGAGATAGACATATAACATATCGCTCGTGTCGAACTGCGCTTCAAACCATGAACCGCGATCGGGAATTATGCGAAATGAATTAAGTGTCTTTCCGTTCGGATGCTTTGTCGCCTCAAAAGCTACGCCCGGCGAACGATGGAGCTGGCTAACAATTACACGTTCAGCTCCATTAATAACAAAACTACCTTGTGGAGTAATGAGCGGAATCTCACCCATAAAAACCCGCTCCTCCTTAGTCCCTTTTTCATCTTTCAGTTGAAAGATAACATGCAGCGGAGATCCATATGTTTGACCATCGTCAATGCACTCCAGCCAATCTAATTTAGGTGCACCAATTTCATAATGATCATACCTGAGAACGACTTTCTCATCATAACTTTCAACTGGAAAAATTTCATTAAACACAGCCTCCAAGCCGGTGTTTTCTCGTTTCGCAGGGCTAACTTCCGCCTGAAGAAATTCATGATAAGAATTTACCTGAATTTCAATCAAGTTCGGTGGAGCAATGATTTCTTTAATCTGGCCAAAGTTAATACGCTCTTTTGATAAGGTAGGCATTTATATTTTAGGATTTAGTTCCCAGCTCTTCGCCAGGGATTATTTGAACAATAAAAAAAGACGAACACTCTCCCTTTTCAATAAAAGGGACAATCTTCATCGACGTCCGCCCATTTAAGGCGTAAAAAATTATTTTATTTCCCAAAAGCAGGAATCGCAGAAGGCCGGGGGCGCATGACCCCCAAACCCAAATGCTTATTATTTAATCTCGACGGCGGCTCCAGCCTCCTCGAGTTTTGTTTTGGCGGCTTCAGCATCGTCTTTAGACACNCCTTCNAATACCGCTGTAGGGGCTCCTTCAACCAGGCCTTTAGCTTCTGCTAAGCCCAAACCGGATTTAACTTCGCGCACAGCCTTAATAACCTGAATCTTTTTGCCACCATCACTTGTGAGGACAACATCAAATTCAGTCTTCTCTTCGGCCGGCGCAGCGTCACCTCCGCCTCCACCGCCTGCAGCCGCAACCGCAACCGGCGCAGCAGCGCTGACGCCCCATTTATCTTCTAAACCCTTGACCAAGTCAGCCGCCTCTAGGACAGTCAACCCACTCAACTCTTCTATTATTTTGTCTATGTCTGCCATTGTATCAACTTAGTTTCGTCGCTCTCAAAGCTTTGAGAATTTCAGTACACAGCCGCGCACCGACGAGTTACTCTTGTTGGTTTCTCTTTCCCGACACTCATCGGGAGAGAAAATTCAAAAATTCTTTACTTAGCCCTCTGAAAACTTTGTTCGAATGATACGAGCCAAGCTGGAACCTGGCTCCGCCAAAGTACGAACAAGCTTTCCAGATGGTGCCTGAATAGTCCCCAAAATCTTCGCCCGAAGTTCGTCCAAAGAAGGCAATTCAGCTAAAGTTTTAATCTGTTCAGCATCTAGTTTTTCATTGTCTAGAAAACCGAAATGCCAATCTGGCTTTTCAAATTCAGCTCTAAAATTCTTTATAACCTTCGCTGCTGCAGTAATTTCCCCATCACCTGTAACAGCGGCCACCTGACCGTCCATTGGATGCCCAATGTCTTCTATNCCAGTTTCTTGTATTGCAATTTTAAAGATAGAAGTTTTAACAACATGTAACTCAGCTTGAGAATTGGCTAATCTNTTACGTAATTCTTCAAACTCGTCAACCTTCAATCCCTCGTAATTAACTACTATGAAATAAGGGCTACTATTGAGCCGATCAACGTACTCTTTTGTAATTAGTTTCTTTTCTTCGCGCATGTTTTTAGTTCCCTATCTGTGTTAAAGTCCTTTCAATACTTCTCTTAGATCCAACGGAATCCCTGGACTCATTGATGATGAAAGAACACAGTTGTCAATGTACCTACCTTTAGCAGCTGAAGGCTTAGCTTTAATAACCTCATCAATAATTGTTTTTATATTTCCTATTATTTGTTCAGAAGAAAAAGAAGCTTTGCCTGCTAAAACCTGAATATTAGCACCCTTATCGAGCTTGTACTCAACCCTGCCTGCCTTCACCTCCTTTACAGCCTTAGCCGTATCATCTGTCACTGTTCCAGTCTTAGGATTAGGCATAAGCCCTCTCGGCCCTAGCACTCGCCCCAGCTTTCGAACTTCTGTCATCGCCTCCGGAGTCGCAACCGCTACATCAAAATCAGTCCATCCGCTGGTTACTTTCTCGATGTATTCATCAAAACCTACATATTCTGCTCCAGCTTCTTTTGCTGCATCTGCCGCCTCTCCCTCTTTGGCAAAGACTAATACTTTAACCTCCTTGCCGCTTCCATGGGGAAGCCGAACAGTGCCTCGAATCATTTGATCTGTTTTGCGAGGGTCGATAGTCATTCTGAATGCAATTTCGACCGACTCGTCAAATTTTGCCTTAGGAAATTTACCTAACAGCTCAGCAGCTTCAGCAATAGAATAACTTTTTCCGGCCTCGAGCATCTCGAGTGCTTTCTTTAATCTTTTACTTATTTTTTTTGGCATTTTACTTGGCGCGGTGCAAACGGGAACCTTTTACCCTTCCGCTATATCTAAAATCAATCAACAACTTGCAGCCCCATGGAACGAGCGGTACCAGCAATCATTTGGGCAGCCATCTCGGGATCACGAGCGTTCAAATCCTTTTTCTTAGTTTCAACAATTTCCAATAATTGGGCTTTTGTAATTTTACCAACCTTTTTCTTGTTTGGCTCACCAGATCCNGCTGCAATCTTTGCTGCTTTCTTGAGTAAAACCGCAGCAGGCGGAGACTTNGTAACAAATGTAAACGATTTGTCCTGATACACAGTGATAACTACTGGAATTACCAANCCAGCCTGATCTTTAGTGGCCGCATTATATTGCTTACAGAACTCCATAATATTTACACCATGCTGACCCAATGCAGGACCTACAGGAGGAGCTGGGTTTGCCTGACCTGCCGGAATCTGCAACTTTATGTACCCTGAAACTTTTTTCGCCATACTCTTAATTATTAAAATCTAATTTTTCTTGAGAAANACAAACAGGATTATCCCTTATCGACTTCCCAATACTCCACATCAACAGGAGTGTTTCTGCCAAAAATATTTACTGTAACCTTAAGTCGACCTTTTTCTGGGTCAATCTCCTCAACAATTCCATTATTTCCCTCAAAAGGACCATGGTTAATTTTGACCGTTTCACTTATTTCAAATTCCACCTTGGGCCGCTCTAAATCCTCGGAATCGGCAATGCGTAACTTGATATCATTTATGTCACCATCTGGTGTCGGCTCAGGCGCATCACCACCTACAAATCCAATGGCTCCTGGGGTATCCTTGATGAAGTTTAACGGCTCGGTCATAACCTTATTATCATCATCTCTTAAATCAACATGAATGAACACATACCCAGGAAAAAGCTTCTTCATAGAAATCTTTTTCTCACCGCCCCGAACATCCACGACCTTTTCTTTTGCAACAAATACTTCCTTGATGAAAGGACCCATTTCCTCCGAATCAATACGTTTATTGATGCTATCAACAACCTTTTGCTCCTGACCAGATAAGGTATGAATAATGTACCAAGCGTGCGCCATAATTCGCTCTATTAAATAGTTGCACCACCCTTCGCCAAATACTCAAGTAGAAACTTTTGAATAAACATATCGCCCAAAAGTAAGTCAGCCATAAAAGTAAAAAAACCAAGCATAAAGACAGCAGCCAGAACCATCCATGTGGAACCTTTAAGTTCATCTCTGGTAGGCCATGAACATTTAGCTAACTCCTCGCGTGTTTGAAGGAAGAAAAATCGAATTCGGTCCAGCAGTCCTTTTTTCTTAGCTACATAAAGAACTACCAAAAGTATAGCCCCCCCAATCAGCCAGGAGATTGGAAGAGGGAGGTCCACACTAGAAGGACTAGAAGCAGAGTTAGCACCCGGCTCACTTACAGGCACCTCTGCAGTGGTTGTAGACCCACTTGGTGCAGCACTATTATTTGTCTCATTCATGCGCGAACTTTCTTTTTTTAGCTCTCCCGGCGTTTGGCGGAGGGGGAGGGATTCGAACCCCCGGAAGCTTTCGCTTCAACGGTTTTCAAGACCGCCGCATTCGACCACTCTGCCACCCCTCCGGTGTGGGGTTAAACTTAAATCAACTGGCA
>PAOJ01000023.1 GCA_002708005.1 Verrucomicrobiales bacterium
ATGGCATTTAGTGAGGCTGGAACTTATACGGTTAGCTTTGATTTTTCAGGAAATCTTGCGGCTGACGGCAAGGAAACTCGCAGTGCTGAATACCAATTAGTCTTCGAAGTCGAGAGGGAAGCGTATATTCCTAGAGTGGCTGCAGTTTACAATCAGATTGAAGATGGATGGGAGTTGATAAAGCTGAATGAAGGCGTTTCTGATGATTGGGTGGCTTTATACAATCCAATAGCGATCGAAGGTCAGGCTGGTCCTGATGTTGATTACTCTAGTAATGGATTAAGGATTGAATTCCCAATTGATTCCAGCTTGGCAACTGTGCTTGTTCCAATCATTGATGATATTGAAACAGAACCAACGGAGTTTTTTGGTGTGACACTTAGCAATCCTGAAGCAGGATATATTGCAGATCAGGGTTCAGCTACAGTTGGGATAATTGATGATGAATGTTCCTTTGAACTGACAGTTGAGTCTTTAGAGGTAGCTGAAAATGGAGGAGCGCTTTCGATCGAAATCCGGCGTGAGGGTGGGATCGTGAATCCTGTAACTATTGAATACGACGTCGAAAATGGGACAGCTAAGAATACAGTAGATTATTTGAAGGGAGCTGGCCGTGTTAACTTTGAGTCAGGGCAAGAGGTTGCATACATAGTGGTTCCAATTGTTAATGATATTGAGATGGAAGGATTGGAAACATTTAAACTAATGTTATTAAACGCTGTTGTGGACCCAGCCATTGCACTTCAAGGATCTGCAACTTTGGGAGAAATGACGGAGGTGCAAGTTACTATTATTGACGATGAAATGCCTGGTGGTGTGGATAAAGGATTCAAGCTGGTTGGTGGTGCGAATGGGCCGGTTCATAGCGTTATAGTGGATCAAGACGAGCGTATTATTTTGGGAGGTGACTTTACTCGAGTGGGTGGAGTTTATTACGGGCATGTTAGCCGTTTACATCCTGATGGCTATGTCGATAGTAGCTTCAATGTGGGCACTGGACTTGATGATGTTGTTTGGTCTGTAGGTGTTCAGTCAGACCGAAAGCCATTACCTGGCGGTAGATTCACTGTCATTGATGGTAACAATCTTGAAGCTTTCGGCCGATTGAATGCTGATGGTGTGTTTGATGATAAGTTTGCTATTGATAAAGGTGTGAATGGAGATGTGTTTGCAGTAGTGGTTCAGTCAGATGGTGCGATTGTTATTGGAGGTGACTTCACAAAAGTTGCGGGTGAATCAGTAAGTAATATCGCTAGATTAAATCCAGACGGAATGCTTGATCCTAATTTTGCAGTCGCAGGAGGTGCTGACCGGATAGTACGCGATATAGCATTGCAGCCTGATGGGAAAATTCTTGTAGTGGGCGACTTTGGTATGCTTGGAGATGTGGTGTTGCCTCGTGTTGGTCGATTAAATTCAGATGGGACCGTGGATANAACATTTAATCCAGGTTCAGGTGCTAATGCTATAGTTCATNCTGTCNCTTTACAGGAGGACGGNGGTGTAATTGTGGGTGGCGAATTCACAGTGTTTGGAGGTATAGGATCTACTTTTATTGCTCGAATGAATAATAACGGTGCGTTGGATGAAGGATGGGGCGGAGAGTCTGTTGCCATTAACGGATCAGTATTTGATCTTGGATCTCTTTCTGACGGCAAGGTGATTATAGGCGGAGAGTTCACTGAGATTTCTGGTCAATCACGAAATAGTTTTGCTCGTTTACATGCTAATGGAGAATTAGACCGAAATTTTGATCCTGGAGAAGGAGCTAATGGCCCAGTATTCAGTGTGGCGATTCAGCCAGATGGTAATATTTTGCTTGGAGGTCAATTCACTGAGGTTGGAGGCTATGAGCAACCTAATATTACTCGAGTTTTTGGTGGTGAACAGTATGCGCTTGGNCGAGTAGAATTTAAGTTTTCAAGTATTGAATACATAGAAAGTTCAGACTCATACGAACTTACTGTTATGCGTTCTGGTAGGGTTCAGGAGCCGGTAACAGTTCAGTACAAGACNGTATCTGGCACTGCGAATGAAGGTGAAGATTTTTCAGCTACATCCGGCGANATCAAGTTCGACATAGGCGGTCGTGAGGCGAAAATCTCAATTAGTTTATTGGATGATGAGTTAGCGGAAGGAACTGAGACCTTCGAGATTAACCTTTATAGTGAAGATCTGGGAGTTGATTTGAGCGGTCGATCTTCACTCGAAGTCGCAGTTATTGACAATGAAAGTTCAGCAAGCTTTGAAGAGACTNCATTGTCAGTTTCAGAAAACTCTGGGGAAGTTGTTATAGTTGTTAATCGTTTTGGTGGAATTACTGCGGAGTCTTCTGTTAGTTATCTAGTCAGTGACGGAAGTGCTAAGGCTAATGACGATTATATCGCTANAGCTGAAGGCACACTTATTTTTGNTGAGGGTTCATCTACTGCTTCTTTGGTTGTCACTATAGTTGATGATCTGATTGAAGAGTCTGCGGAAAATTTGACTATAGTTTTGTCTAATCCTTCAGAGGGATTAACTCTTGTAGGTGAGTTGACTGCCAATATATCGNTTCTGGATAATGATAAGCCTAAGCCGGGTATTGTGACTTTTGAAACGGGTGCGATACCNGTNGATTCTGGATGGAATAGTTCCGGAGATGTTCCTTGGTATGTGCAAACTGATACTGTATTTGAGGGCAGTTATTCTTTACGTTCTGGTAAGATAACNGATTCACAGGAATCACTTCTTTCGGTTGAAAGTGAAACCGGTGCAGGTAGAGCTTCCTTCTATGTTAAAGCTAGTACGGAACAGGATTGGGATGCTCTTGAGTTCCTCCTTAATGGTCGAGTTTTGGCCAAGTGGTCTGGACGGGTCGATTGGGAAAAATTCGAGTTTTCAGTTGAAGCAGGTAACAATCAACTCGAGTGGCGATATCGTAAGGACTCGAGTACATTCGCTGGTATGGATGCAGTGTTTATTGATAATATATTTCTTCCCGAGCCGATGGTTGTTGAACCACCAGTTAAGATTAAGCCTACTCTCGTAGTAATGGGAATTAATTCGGCAGGATTTCAACTCAGTATTTCTGGCGATGCTTCAACTGCTTATGAATTGCAATATAGCGCCGATTTAACAACTTGGATTAGCTTGGCCAATGTAACTACAGATGAATCAGGAGAAGCTGTATTTACGGATGTTTCCAGAAGTGAAAATTTTGATAAAGAAACGTGGAAAGATGGGGCTGGTTTCTATCGATCTGTGATTGCAGCTTCTGAAGAGGAGTAGTCAAACAGGTGTTATATTTCAAAGCCGTCGATTTAGATCGGCGGTTTTTTTTGTGCCTAATCTAATAAATTGTATGCGTGACTGTCACGCTGGTGGCGTGATTATTTTTCTAAAAATACATTTATGTTATATAAAAAACTGGAAATATATTGATTATTAGGACCAACGAAAATGGCATATGATTTGCTATTTTTATAAAGACGCCGTTCTTCGGGTTGCGCGGCGTTTTTTTGGGGAAAGACTGGGAGCGAAGCGATCATTCCGGTTGACCGCCTTATACCTCCTCCGGTAGGCGGCAAGTTTCGCTCTCAGTCATTTTTTTGTGTAACTTTCATTCCGTTGACTCTGTAGTAGTGTTTGGGGAGGTTTCTATTCTAATTAGATATAAAGATGGAGTTTGAATGCTCCGTTATTTTTTTTGTCTGAGTTTTGTCGTATCTTTTCTACTTCATTTGGTGATATCAGAATTAAAAACATACATGCAAAAACGCAGCTGGTTGCGTTATTTATATCGTTTGTTGTTGGTTTTGATTCTTTTGAGTGTTGGTGCAGTGTTGTATTTGAATCAGATTGGGTTGCCAGGGTTCGCAAAACGAGGAATTCAAAAGCATTTAGCTGAGCTTGGGATTAAACTTGATTTCGAGCGATTAAGAATGCGTTTGAATGGCACGTGGGAGGCTAGTCAACTAACTTTAATGCAAACTGATTCTGGGGGTGAGCTGGGGTTGAGTCTAGATGATGTAACTTTTAGCCCTAAATACTTGTCACTTTTCTCGAGTCAACCATCAGTAAAAGAATTTGGCATCACTGGATTAGGTTTGTCAGCAGAAATGGTTGCAGGGAAAACGAATTTACCTCCAGTTTCGTTGGTTTGGCCTAAGGCTGGACTTTACTGGAGTGATGACGAGGTTCTTTCTTCGAAGAATATNCAAGGTGCAGCTCTGGGTTTTAATCTGGATATATCTTTAAGTGTTACAAATGCATTGGTCTTAAGAGATACTTTTAAAAATATTACTANTGNACAAAAACCAACAAAGCCTTCTTCNTCAAAAGATTCTAATTTACTTACATCTGAGATGGTTGCTCGGAAACTTAAGCCGATCAAAAGTAAGCTAGCCGCTTTGTTAGAAAAGCGAAGGCAAATTGATTTTCTTAAGGAGCCGATAATAAAGTTTTCTTTTCAAGGTGACGCTGATGTTTCGAATTCTTTTTCTGGTAATTTTGCTGCAAAGATTGAAGGCTTTAGTTCACCAAAGGGAGGATTCGACCGATTCAATGTAGATTTAAATCTGTTCAACAAAGAGCTCACTGTTGTAGATCAAAAACGATTTAAGGGTGATTTTGACTTAGTTGGCTTAGATACTAGTTGGGCTAACTCTGATTCGTTGACTGGTAGAGCTTCATCGACTTCCTTGGCTACTAATCTGTTGCCTGATTCAATTGATTATCAAATTGAATCTTCAGAGATTGATTTGAGTGGAGTTACAATGAAGATGGGATCTTTAAAGGGTTCGGCTACTCAGTTGCAAAGTAAATCGGGGTATTTTAAACATCAATTATATGGTCTTTTTCGTGAACTTGCTTTTGGCCAAGAACGTTTACAGTCAATTCACTGGAATGCCACTTTAACTAATTCACTTGGTAATCCTATGCCTAATAGAAGTTCAGTAAATATGGCGCTTGCTTCTTTAAAATCCTCTAAAGGAAGTTTTGATTCTGCTGAAATTACGGCAAAAGTGGTTCGTGTAGATTCATCAATTAATAAAGATGATAGCTGGGATTATTGGGCTAAGTTGGCTCCCTATAAGGTGCATTTTAATAGTTCTGCTAAGAGTATTACTGAAGGTGAAAGTTTGATTATAGATGACTTTTCTATAGAGGGGAAATGGGAAGCTCCAAAATTAATAATAAATCAATTTGATGCCCTCTTTGAACAAGGCGGAATGAAGGCTTCAGCCGAGTTGGATGTGGAGACTCGGATTGTAAAGGCAACCAGTAATATTGATTTTGATTTGTACAAAATTTTAGACCACTTGAGCCCTAAGGCTCAGCGCTGGATTCGGCAATTTAAGTGGAATAAGGCTCCTTTAGTCAGTTCATCGATACAAGCAACTCTGCCAAAATGGTCTGACAAAAACCCAAACTGGCGCGAACAGGTAGGCCCTTCATTAATGATTAATGGTAAGGTTAATTCTGGTCCGTTATCTTTTCGAGGAATTCAGCTCGATGGTGCGCAAACAGATTTATATTATACTAATCAAGTTTGGTTATTGCCGAATTTGGTGGCTAGTCGTTCTGAAGGGAATTTGAAATTCTCTTTAAGATCACAAACAGATAGTCGAGATTTTCATTTTGATTTTCATAGTACAATTAATCCTCTGGCGCTTATTCCGGCCTTGAAAGATGAAAGACAGAGAAGAGCCTTTGAGTTTTTTGTTTTTGAAAACCCTCCTGTTTTACAAGGACAAATTTGGGGGCGTTGGAAAGAGCCGGGCCAAACGGGTTTTAACGCGAAATTTGGCGCAACTAATTTTACATTCCGTGCGCAGCAGGTGGATCGCATGACTGCTGNTATGGCGCTAACTAATGGAGTGTTCAATGCTNNAAATGTAGTGGTTGAACGTCCTGAAGGAGTAGTGAATTTGGATGCTCTNATGTTTGATGTTGGTGAGAAGCGTCTTTATCTAACTAACGGGGTAGGGCGTGTCGACCCTGCCGCTGTATCTAAAGCCATTGGGCCGAAAACCGCTCATGCTTTGGAGCCTTATCATTTTATTGATCCTCCAAAAGTTAAGGTTAATGGATGGATTCAAACTGGGCCTGGAAGGAATCCTGCTAGTTTACATGTGGAAGTAGATGGTGGAGCTTTTAAATTCAATAGATTCAATTCGCGTGATATGAATGGTGAAATTTTTTGGGCCGGAAACTCTATAACTCTTACGAACGTGGTTTCAGAGTTTTATGGTGGCGACTTGAATGGCAATTTGTTTGCGAAGTTTAACGATAAGAAGTCTTCTGAAATTGATTTCCATTTGCAGGCTAAGCAGATGGGGTTAAATGGATTTATGTCAGACGTGCTCGGTCGTGATTCTGGTTTGAGCGGTGAGATGGAAGGGGAGCTGAATATTAAAGCTCTTTCNAATGACTGGTCCAGTTGGAATGGAAGTGCGAGTGCTACTCTTAAGGATGGGTATTTGTGGGAGTTGCCTCTTATAGGAATTTTTTCGCCGGTATTAGATCAAATGGCCCCAGGCTTAGGTGCTGGTAAATTTTCTAAGGGCACAGGAGATTTCAAGATCGTCAATAGCATCGTTAAAACTCGTAACGTGGAATTAAAATCACCACTTGTTCGATTACAGTATACAGGGCATGTAGATTTTAATGGTAAGATTAGTAACGCCGGTGTTGTGGCGGAACCTCTTCGTGATGCATGGGTCATAGGTCCAGTTTTAGGTCCTGTCTTAAATCTAGCCCTGAAGCCGATTGAGCGCATGCTAAAGTTTAAGGTTGAGGGAACCTTAAATAAACCAAAGATGAAATTTAAGCATATCCCTAATTTGTTTTTAGTGCCTGTTCAAATTCCATTAAAATTGTTTGATGACATTGTGCCAGACGAAGTTTTGGCTCCAAAGAATCAGAAAGATTTAGAGAAGAAAGATTAACATGATTATTATGGGAAAAGGTCTACACATTTACTTTTTTTTGTCGTAATTTTGCTTTGGTTCAATATTTAATCTTATGAAAAATACAACAATTGCATTGTTGATGCTTTTTGTGTTTGCCGCTTCAGTAGCGGAAGCTGCTTGGGATCGAAAACGACTCAAGCCTGTGAGCGAAAATCAGAAGGAAAAGGTACAGGCTGCGCTTCCTGTCAAGTCCTTGGCAAAGCCAAAGCAGGAACGTCGAGTATTAGTTTTTTACCGCTGTGAAGGTTTTGTGCATGGTTCTATTGCAATTGGCAATTATACCATCAAAGAACTTGGAAAAAAGACTGGTGCTTTCACTACTGACATAGCTGATGAGTACTCGGTTTTTAATAAAGAGAACCTAGCTAAGTATGACGCAATTCTTTTTAACAACACTACTCACTTGGTTTTTCAAAATGAAACTCAACGGGATGCTTTGCTTGATTTTTTGAAGCAAGGTAAAGGGGTTGCAGGGATTCATGCTGCCAGTGATAATTTCTATAAGTGGAAAACTGCCGCTCGCATGGTAGGTGGTCAGTTTGACGGTCACCCGTGGAATGCTGGCGGTACATGGTCTTTTAAACTTGATGATCCCAAGCATACTCTTAATCGGGCATTTATGGGTAAGGGGTTTTGGCTTAAAGATGAGATTTATCAATACAAGCCGGGAACGTTTGTCGGGGAAGATGAAATTCGTATTTTGATTAGTCTGGATTTGAGTAAATCACAGACTATGGGGCCGCTAAACAGAAATTTAGGCTTAAAAAAACAGTACACAGAAGGGGGGCGCTATGTGCCGGTCTCATGGTTGCGTAAATTTGAAGGTGGTCGTGTTTTTTATACCAACTTTGGCCATAACGAATCAACTTTTTGGAATCCAGGAGTGATAAAACACTGTCTGGATGGATTGCAATATGCGTTAGGAGATCTTGCTGCGGATGCCACGCCGACTTCAAAGATCAAGCGTACAGCTGTGTTGGCTCCGGCTAAGCCATAATTATTATTTCAAAATTTATAAACCGACTCCTTTTTGGGGTGTTTTTTTTGCCGTCTGACTTAGTTGTGTGCAATTACTCGTGGGTCAGCAGGTGGGATTGGCTTGTCGAGAGCCCAAAGCACTCCGTTTAAGAGTAGTCGTTTAAAATTGGGTAAATCGAAATCACTTGTGCTGCCGAGTGAAGTATAAAAAACTCGACTGTCGTTAACTGTGTTCGTCCAAGCAACGGGTTCATTAATATTATCTCGCTCCTTGAGTGTTCCAGTTAGAAGTACTTTTACGTTTTTGGATATTTTTTTGTTTTTGTACAAGTGGGATTTAACCTCGAATGCATCCGAGTTGATGCCAGTAAGAATCGATTGGTTGGCAATGTTGCCATTTACTCTTACGACGGTGGCCGGGCCCTTTGGTGGTTTATTCCCGTAATGACCGTTATAATCAACACCAAGGATTTCGTCATCAAATTCGGACCATCGAACATGCTTAGTGCTAGGTGGATCGCTNTCAAATGCATGGCTTGCAGTGCGGATTCCTACAATCGGTTTNCCNTTTGCTAAATGATNTTGGATNAGTTNNANTTGGTCCTTTAGAGGTGTNCGNCGNCGNACACTNATGAATAGTAAGTCGGCATCCTTTAATGCTTTTAGTCCAATGAAATTGTTAGGATCTTTTTCATCAACATTTACAAATGTGCATCGCATTCCCCTGTATTCTAAATGTTGCTTTGCGAAAACTGGAAGGGTGGAGGCTGTGCTGTATTCTTTTTCGCCTATCATGAATACAATATGAGGTGGATCATCTCCTTTGAATTTAAATGGTTTACCGCCAAGTAGCTGATCGCTTGTGGTAGTTGCGCATACGCGTTCTTCGATATGTTCAATAACTAATTCAGTGCCTCGGAAGTGGTTTACATATGGCCAACGAGCTGGGTTGTACATAGCGTCTGTAAGGTCGCGAACTAGCAATACATTTTTCCCATTTCGAGTCATGTTTCTTAATCCAAATGGACGACCTAGCACGCACATGTTGGTGTGTACCCCAACTAGCATTACGTTCTTTATATTACGGGCTTCGAGCAGGTTCCATATTTCAAAACCATTGTCACTTATAGCATCATACTTTGAATCAATTTCTATTCCTTCTANCTGCCGTTTCCATGGACTCCTTGGATTGCGACCAATTTCTGATAGGTGTTTGGCCCAAGCTGCATGTTCAGTAGGGTCGTCATCTTCACCGCCGTCTGAGTGATCGATAGGGTAACCCTGAAGTTCTTCTACCTTGTCAATCCAATTGCACCAGTTTTCTATGTCCTTTGGATAGTTTTTGGCTTTAGGNGCTTTAAGAGCCCGTTGCCTAGAGGGGTGCCCATTGTAGAAACTTGTACAGGACGAAGGAGCATGAATAATGAAGGAGCCGCTTTTGCGCGCCTTGTTTAAAAAAAAGTTCATTCTTGGNGTCAATTCTCCGACTCTGCCAACGGCATTTTTACAATGATGTAAGTCCCACATGTCACAAACAATCACGGCAGTTTCTTTTGCGTTCCATAGAACTTTTTGTTGGCTTACTGCCCAGTGCCCGGATGCATTCTTTANTCGNTGGCGCGTGTTNAGAGTAAATGATTCAGCATTTACTAGAGATGGTAGATCCNATACTGCGGAAATCAGAAAGATAAAAACTGAGAGTCGATTCATTTTANAAAGTGATNTTANATANNCAATGCTTTCTGNTTGGACATGCGTTGTCAACTAAAACACATTAATTAGTAAACAATGCTTCGCAAAGCCAAGTAGCCAGTTTAACTTGTCCTAGTCAAATGCGGCTATGAGTAAAACCACTGACCAATTAAAAGATGATAATGAAGAGAAGCGCNCGTTGCGTGTTCTTGTGGTAGAGGACTCGGAATTCGATGCTNGAATGTTGATTGGTTTGTTGAAGGCTGCAGGATTTAACCCAACTTTCAAGAGGGTTGAGACNGCTAGTGAAATGAATGAGGCATTGAGTCTTGAAGAGTGGGAAGTGATNCTCGCAGACTACAACCTNCCGGAGTTTAGTGCGCCTAAGGCGCTCGAAGTTTTAAGAGATACGAAACTTGATATTCCTTTCATAATTGTTTCAGGNGGTATTGGTGAGGACACNGCTGTAGCAGCAATGAGAGCTGGTGCACATGATTACTTAATGAAGGGGAANTTAGCCCGTTTAGTTCCCGCAGTTGAGCGTGAATTACGCGATGCTGAGGTTAGAGAATCTAGACGTAATGCGATTAGAGAATTGCGAGAAAGCGAAATGCGGCATAGGTCATTAATTGAAAATGCTTCAGATATAATAGTAGTAATAGATGCTAAAGGATTAGTTAGCTTCATAAGCCCGGCTTGCAAAAATGTNTTAGGAAAAAANGAANAGGATTTAATTGGTAAAGATTGGTTTGAACTNGCTGAGGAGTCGTGTCGANATCAACTCANAAATGAATATTGCCAATCTCTTNGCCGNGAGTTGGANAGNTTTTCTTTTGAAGGNCGNTTTATTGACGTGAATGGAGNTANTCGAGTNTTGGATGCAACTGCACAAAACTTGCTTAATAATGAAGCGATATCTGGTGTGGTTCTTAATGTTCGAGATGTTACNGATCGTTTGCAGACTCAAGCAGCNATTCGAGAGTCTGAGGAAGAAAATCGTGTTGCNAGGGAGATACAACAGCANTTGTTNCCTAAGCAAGCACCTNTTTTAGATGGGTTTGATATTGCAGGAGCATCTNGTCCAGCTGCAGCTACTGGAGGAGATTATTTTGATTATCTTCAGACGCCGGATGGACAATTAGTCTTCGCGGTAGCGGATGTGAGCGGTCACGGAGCTGGNCCAGCAATGCTTATGGCTGAAACANGAGCATATCTTAGAATNCTAACTCGAAACCGGCCACATCTAGGAGAAATCCTTATTAGAGCNAATAACATGGTGGGTGAAGACGTGGGCAAGGACCGATTCATTACGATGCAATTAGTTAAGTTGGATACTGATTCCAAAACGATTGTTCATTCTAGTGCTGGCCATACACCTGGTTACATTATTGGAGAAAAAGGTGAGATTAAGGATAAAATGAAGAGAACNGGCATAGCGCTAGGAGTCANACCTGATGCTTCCTACGNAGTTGATNGCNCNCTAAAATTGGAAAAAGGTGACATAATATTNTTACAAACCGATGGTTTGGCTGAAACCGNCAATGCCGAAGGAGAGTTGTTTGGTNCTCANCGAGTTGTTGAAGAGTTGTATAAAAATCGGGATCTAAGTGCAGGCGAAATTGTGGATTCAGTTTTTAAAAAGGTTACGAATTTTTCAGATGGTGCCGAACAGGAAGACGATTATACAATGATAGTGGTCAAAGTGTTATAGATGTATTTTCACGAATAAGCCTTGCTAAAGCTCAATAATGCAACTATTGAGCCCCCGGTTTTATGTCTGAAAGACCGTTCAACAATTTTATCGAGATGACTGAAGTAAGATTTACAGAGTTAGGGTTGTTTATTTTGTTTTTTATCGGATTTTCACCTGATGAAGTCCTAGCAAAAGAGTCACAGACTATTACTGTCGAAAAAATAAATTCCAAGATATATGGTGCTAAGCCTTTTAAAGTCAAAGCGTTAGCTTCTTCAAAATTGCCTGTTTCAATTCTAGTGAGTGGCCCTGCTGAGATTGATCAATCTGGAATTTTAACTGTTAAAGCAGTTGGCGTAGTTCGATTAATCGCTATTCAAAACGGAAATAATCAATTTATTGCAGCAAAGCCGATACTTTTAACCTTTGAGGTAACTAAAGCTGAGTTAACAGTAATTGGGGAGGATAAAACTATTAATAAAGGTGACATCGTGCCTGAATTGACAATCGAATATAGGGGTTTTGTTAACAATGATAGTGTGCAAAGTCTTAAAAAACCGGCAACAGCTAGAGTCATGGAGACAGGAAGTGGATTTTTTAAAAAGACTCGAATTGTTCCAAGTGGGGCTGAATCACCAAATTATACTTTTAAATACTTA
>PAOJ01000024.1 GCA_002708005.1 Verrucomicrobiales bacterium
ATGATAGGACGAGGTATTATCCGTAATCCATGGATGTTCGAACAAATTCGGCAGTATCTCCGTGGAGAACCCATCACTAGGCCAAGCGGACAAGAGGTTCTTAATTATGTTGAAGAATTATTTGAAAAAACTTCACCAGATAACTACATCGAGCGCAGTCAGGTGCATAAAATGAAAAAGTACATGAACTACTTTGGATTAGGAATAGATGCTGGCGGTCAATTTCTCCACGACATTCGGAGGGCACAAAACAAACTAGATTTTTTCGCCATATGCCGACGGCATCTTGATCATAAAAGACCTATGATCCTTGAGCCATTCACTCCCGAACTTCACAGCAAAGATGTCGTTGCCGGATGTCACACTTAAATTAATGATTAACGGATGAGACTAAAACACGATTGCGTGATGGCCTACTCGCCGATACATTGTCCCAGCTGCAATGACGCTAACTGAGAAAATAATGGCCCGGGCTTCGGGCAAAAGTAATTTAACTGCCGGAGAAAACGTCTGGGTAAAAGTCGATACTTTGATGACTCACGACGTTTGCGGCCCTGGCACNATCGGGGTCTTTAAGCGCGAGTTCGGCGAGGATGCCAAAGTTTGGGACAAAAAAAAGATTGTGATTATTCCAGATCATTACATTTTCACATCTGACTCATTGTCAAATCGGAACGTAGATATTCTCCGCGCATTTTCTAAAGAACAAGGCCTTCCATATTTCTATGACGTTATCGATGATGAAAATGGCAATTGGCANTTCGACTCATCACAAGGGCTACTTAAGCGTCAATACGGATCACGTTACGCAGGGGTCTGCCATGCAGCGTTACCACAAAAGGGNCATCTGAGACCTGGNGAAATTTTATTCGGAACAGACTCCCATACTTGCATGGCCGGAGCATTCAACCAATTCGCCACTGGGATAGGCAACACNGATGCAGGCTTTGTTATGGGAACTGGNAAATTGCTAATCAAGGTGCCAGAAACAATGCACTTTAAACTTGAAGGNAAATTACAGCCCGGCGTGATGGCTAAGGACATTATACTTCATGTTATTGGAGAAATTGGCTTTGATGGNGCAACCTACCGCGCCATGCAATTTGATGGGCAGGGAGCANCTGAACTCTCAATGGATGACCGGATGACGGTTGCCAACATGGCCATTGAGGCGGGCGGNAAAAATGGTATTTTTGAGTATGATGAAAAGACCAAGTCTCTGGTCGAGGAACGCACATCNCTTAACGGCACAAAAAGCGAATATGAACCTGTAGAGCGTGATGACAATGAATCATTTATCTACGATTCAACCGTCGACCTAAGTCAACTTGAACCTACAGTAGCNTGTCATCCCGACCCGGGCAACCGGAAGCTCGCCCGTGAAATGACCGACATGAANNTAGATCGTGCTTACATCGGATCCTGCACTGGAGGTAAAACGAGTGACTTTATAGCATTCGCTGAAATTGTNNAGGGACANGAAGTTCGCATAGACACATTCGGNGTACCTGCAACACCAGANATNGTCAATGACTTGCAAACAACGGAATGGGACGGNAAATCAGTTTGGAATATCCTATCCGATGCTGGAGTNAGAATGACTGAAAACGCAGGATGNTCGGCATGCCTTGGTGGACCTGTTGACACATTTGGCCGTATGAACGANGGGGGCATGAAGTGTATTAGCGCAACCAANAGAAATTTCCCTGGCCGCATGGGCAGCAAAGAAAGCCAAGTATATCTTGCCAGCCCAGCCACTGTCGCGGCCAGCGCCCTTGCAGGTCATGTTGCTGATCCACGCGATTATCTGAGCTAAATCAAAGCTCAGTTTGACAGCAACAAAANCACCGTGCTATTTTNNAGTTCTTCCCATTTAACCAATGGTGTTAGAACAACCAGTATTGGTGCTAAATCGGCTTTGGCAGGCAGTAAACATCTGCTCAACTCGCCGAGCACTCTCAATGTTGTTCGAAGGCAATGCACAAGTCGTTCATAGTGAAGAAGGNAATTTCAACACTTTCAGCTTCAATGAATGGGCTGACTTCTCTGAAAAAAAACCCGAACTAGAATGCATCANTGGGGTAAACATTAAACTGAGACTTCCAAAAGTTGTACTTCTAATGACCTACGATCGAATGCCTCGAAAAGAAGTTAAATTNACTCGGCATAATATTTTTCAACGCGACAAAAATACCTGCCAATATTGCGGGGGAAAATTTGATTCTCGAGATCTGAATCTCGACCANGTGGTACCACGNCAGNACAACGGGCCAACCACTTGGGAAAACATCGTATGCTCTTGCATCCCATGCAATTCACGCAAATCCAATAAGACGCCAGAGCAAGCTGGCATGAATTTGATCCGACAACCGCGTAAGCCNCACTGGCATCCATTCATGCAGGTAAGATTCAGTCTACAGNACCATGAGAGCTGGCGGCACTTTTTGGATCTTGCTTATTGGAACGTCGAGCTCGGAGAAGATCTACAATAAAATCTCTAACAAGCTGAAGATTTAGCTTTCTCTATCAACTTCCAGAATTCTGGATTTTTTTCTAGTGCTTGATCTTCGCCTCCCGGCAACTTATTACGNTAGAGAAAATCACGCAGTTGTTTTTTAGCATGAAGTATTCTGTGGATAAGCACCCCCAGCTCATGTCTTTCGAAGTAAACTCGATAATTGCCCAGCCTAAATCGAAACATATGATGGCCGTCACGATTTAAGCGCCCGAATTTGTCCATCTCATCACTACGTATATCCTGCGGCAAACCTCGAAACTCACCTAAAATCTCCAGCTGCAAGTCCTTAGGCAAGGTNCCAAGCTCCGCAGCAGCTGTTGGAGTAAAAATTATCTGAAAAGGAGTCATATAATAGTAATCAACTTGGCAGCGCGTACGAGAATCGAACTCGTCTTTCCGCCTTGAGAGGGCGGCGTCCTAACCGAATAGACGAACANGCCTTAATTAAATGAGNTTTATGACTGATCTCGTCTTCTCCAGTCAACACGAAATCACTAAGGCAATGAAAGCTCATAAGGTCACTTGGCCACAGATGACTTTGTGTTCTTAGAAAATACCCCAGCAAAGGCCGCACTAATAATCTCATGAGCATCATCAAATATCGTGTAAAAAACAGGCACAACCAGCAAAGTAAAAAGGGAAGCTGATGTCATGCCTCCTATTAATGTTAAACCAAAGCTGCGATAGCTCATGCCCATATCGCCTCCATCAGAGAGCACCATTGGAATCATTCCAAAAATTGTAGTTAATGCNGTAATAGCGATAGGCCTAAAACGATGCTTTGCAGCATTTAAGAGCGCAGTTTTACGGTCATTACCAGCATGTCGCAGGCGATTAGCATAATCGATTAAAACAATACCATTGTTAACAACCACTCCGACAAGCAGCATACCTCCAACAATTCCAAGCATATCCATTTTTATGCCTGTCAAATAATGAATCCAAATTGCGCCAATTGCTGCTAAAGGAATAGTNAAAACNATCGATAACGGCATCATAACGCTCTCAAAAAGAAACGCCATTAGCATGTAAATAAATAGAACAGACAATGCAAGAGCCAAGCCTGCTGCCACAAAATCCTCTTTTCCGTATCGTCTACGAAGTTCACTAAATGAAATACCTTCAGGAAGATCGATATTTAATTTTGCCGCATCTATAGCTTTTTTAGCTTCATCCTCAAGCCCTGACTCCAACTCCATTGTTAGGGTGTGACTAACGGTTTTATTCGTTCTTCTAATATAACGTGGACTGCTTAACATCGAAGGCCGGGTAAGGGACCCGACTGAACTAAACCTTCCATCCTCAGCGGGCACAAGGAAGTTATTTAAATCAGATAACTCGGCACGATCTTCTTCACTAAATCGCACACGCACTGGTATTTGCCGGCCTTCACTTTGGAAACGAGGAAGACTACTCCCTCGCAATGCGTTCCCAACTAGGCCTGCAAGTGTAGTTGGATTAACCCCTATGGAACTTGCACGATCTCGGTCGACAACCAATGCCATTTCATTAGGATTATCATCCTGCCTTTCTTGAAGCGACAACACCCCCGGCAGGCTCGAAAACAAAGGTTTTAGGGATTCAGTTACTTCATCAAGTTTTATGGGATCATTCCCAACTAATCTTACAGAATAACGCTCTTCACTATCCTGTTTCTCTTCACTTTCACCCATACGTTCATAGCTAATCTTTAAACCCGGCACTTCTGGGAGTAGTTTGAATATCTTTTCAGAAACCTCTCTGGGCGGANCATCGTTTAACCTGTCCTGCTTAAACCAGCCTTGCAGCGAACCGTACCAAGTTGAGTACCTAACCATATGCCCTTCGAGTTCCAACTCATCTTTTCGCGCATCTAAAATCTTCTCTACTTTTTTAAAGTAATCGGTGCGCTGATCGAAATTGAATTGGCTTGGAAAATTGAAAGACATATTGAATTGGCCCATTTCACGTTTTTCATCAAAAGANAAACCCACTTCCTTAAAAGTGTGTAAATATGTGACGCTAAATAAAACGAGAAATATAGCAGCTAAGTCGATGCGACGTTTTAGGTAGTAGCCGAGCGCTCTGTTATACCAAACATTGAACCGATCAAATGTGACATCATACATTCGGGCAAGCCAAACGCGAAATTTCTCAACAGCANGGCCTAACCATTCAAATCGGCCGAACGGATTACGTCCAAGTGTAAGAAATACGCATAACGGAACAAATACCAATGCAATAGCCAGTGAAGAAAGCAACGCAGCAACAATTGGAACTGCGAGTCTTATCAAAAAAAACCGCATTTGGCCTTCAACCAATAATGCCGGAAGAAAAACTATTAAGGTAGTAAAGGTGGCTGTTGTAATAGCTAAACCTATCTCTTGAACCCCCTTGATGCAGGCTGCATGCCTAGTCATGCCATTTTGATAATGACGCTGAATATTCTCAGCCACCACCACCGAATTATCAACTAACAAACCCACGCAAATAACAAGGCCTAAAATAGTAAGTATATTTAGAGATTCACCACTAAAATACATTGCCGAAACAGCAATAAATAAACATAGCGGAATGGCTAATGTAATTATTAAAGTTATACGTAACCGCCTTAGAAACATAAAAAGAACCAACGCAGCTAAAAAGGCACCAATCCGTCCTGTTGTATAAAGCGTATTAAGCTGTGNCATCACGATGCCTCCCTGATTCATAAAAATACGAAGTTCAAAGTTCTCCAGATCAGGATCTGATTTCCATTGATCAACCATGGCCTCAACTTGATTGCACACTGCCACCGTATTAGCAGAACTTTCCTTCGTAATTGTTAGAGCCATGGCTGGCTTCCCATTCACACGAGTGATATGGCGACGCTCTTCAGGTTCATATTTTAAAATAGCTATATCACTTAAAATAATATTAGTGCTTACAGGCATATTCCTCAACTGATCAATTGTTTGATAAGTACTATTAGACTTAAGTAAATATTTTTTATCTCCATCTTGCACATTCCCACTCGCAAGATTGAAATTGTCTCCCTGCAACTGACGTGACAGTTTGTAGATGTCTANACCNTAAGACTCTGAGCGATCTTTATCTACTTCGATAATGATTTCCTTCTCTTCCAAGCCCTTTGCATCAACGTTGGCAACACCATCAATTCGGGATAGAGGCGTAATGATTTTCTTATTCATAAAATCATACACATCAACCTCTGGTGGAAGTGCATGAGCAACGCCAAGAATTACTACCGGAAACCCAGACGTATCCATCTTATAAATATAGGAAAATTCTACATCGTCCGGAAATCGTAGTTTAGCGCGCTCAAGGCGNTCACGTACCTCCCGATAAGCTACATCCATATCAATACCCTGTTTAAAATCGAGGCTGGCTCTTACCGAACTTGATGAACATGAAGTGGTCATGGAATCAATTCCTCTTACCGTGCTTAGTTCTTCCTCTAGCGGCATGGCTATTTTCTCCATTGCCTCCTGAGGGACNGCAGAATTCCAAGGAACTCGAATTGATAGTGAGTTGGCNTCGAACCCTTTTGGCAAGAGCTCGAGTTTAAGGCGGGAAACAGCGATAAGGCCGACGGCCAAAATAGTTAGAAACAAGACAAACATGCTAACCCGACGATTAAGAGATAATCGGGTTATGCTTGTAGCAAGNTCTCTAGATTCCATCAAATGAAGCTAAACGCAAAANCTCACTTGACCACAATTGTTTTTGAGGAGCGANCTAAAACAGTGGCAAGAATGTTTTGCATCGCCTTCTGGGCATCATCGATCAAAGTATAAAATACCGGCACGGCTAAAAGAGTGAAAAANGTCGCCGTAGTCATTCCTCCAATAATCATATAACCAAAACTTTCAAAACTTCTACCCATAGCTTCAGATGATGCCAATGTCAGNGGAATCATTCCAAAGATGGTTGTAAAAGCCGTCATAACAATTGGGCGGAACCGGTGACGAGTCGCTATCAAAAGGGCCTCATTTCGAGCTATCCCTCCAGCTCGAAGNCGGTTTGCGTAATCGACCAATACAATGCCATTATTTACCACCACCCCCATTAAAAGAATACCACCCACTATTCCCATGTCATCAATCCCGGTTCCGGTAGAGAAGTGCAACCAAATCGAACCAATAGCTGCCAAGGGGATTGTTAATATTATTGAAAGAGGCATTAGTATGCTCTCAAATAGGAATGCAATAAGCATATATATAAAAATNATTGAAAGCCCCATGGCTATCAAGCTTGTCGAAATTTCATCATCATCGAATGTAACCTTCATTTCACTGAACGAAACTCCTTCTGGTAAATCAATATTCCTTTGCGCCTCATAAATAGCCCTTCGCGCCACGCTCTCCTCGCCAGACTCAAGTTTCATACTAATGTAATAACTGATTTTTTTATCAGATCGTTGAATATGAGTTTCACTATTTAGCATTGCCGGTTTTGTNAGAGCACCAATCGAAGAATAACGACCATCCTCNCTCCTGACACGATAGTTATTAATATCATCCAGTTCCGCCCTATCTTCTTCACTGAACCGCATACGAACTGGAATTTGGCGACCATTGCCACTGAAATCTGCTAGCGAACGCCCTCGCAAAGCACTGCTTACTACNCCTGCAACTGCTTCCGGACTTATCCCAATTGAACTAGCCCTATCGCGGTCGACCATTAATGCCATCTCATTTGGGCCCTCATCAGAATCTTTGTCCTCTACAGAGAGGACTCCAGGCAAATCTGCAAATGCAGGCTTTAACATTTCCCCGACCTCCTCGAGCTGCCTTGGATCGTCACCGACCAAGCGAAGATGGTGTCGCGACTTTTGATCGTTTCGTTTTTCGCCTCCGGTATCCATCCCTGAATAGTAAACTCGAACACCTGGGATTTCAGGAAACATCTTGTATAACCTATCCGGCACTTCATCCTTAGGAATATTTTCCGTGCCTCCCTCATCAGAGTAATTAGCTTCAAACTCGGCACGAGTATGCTTGTCAAATTCTACTCGGTAACTAGAAATCCCAAGCTGCAACTTGTTGGTTTCAACGATATTTTCAACCTGTTGAAAATAATCATTCTTTTGCGCGATCGTAAAGTGCTCCGGGAAACGCACCCTCATATGAAATTCATCGCGGTCATCATCGCGATATCCAGTNACTTCAATCTTTTTAAAACCGTAAAAATATGTAGCCGATAGCAGGACAATTAGTATAAATGCCAAGTCCAACCTTCTACTCAAGTAATATTTTAAAGCTTTATTATATAATNTGTTAAACTTTTCAAATGTCTTCTCATATAGAAATAAAAGGCTTTTTTTTATCAAGANCATCNAAGCAAAAGGGGCCCTTTGAGACCTCGAAATAAAAGTTTCATCTTTTCGACCTGACCCAACAGTCAGATAAACACAAAGGGGAATGAAAATTATTGCTATACCTAATGATGCCAATAGNGCCGACACCACCGGCAATGCTAGCTGGTATAACATGAAACGCATTTCTCCTCCGACAAGAAGAGATGGAAGAAAAACAATTATGGTGGTAAGCGTGGCAGTTGTAATTGCCAATCCTATTTCACCAATACCTTTTATACAGGCATCCTTTCGAGACAGCCCTGACTGTAAATGGCGATGAATATTCTCCGCAACAACCACTGAATTGTCGACCAGCAAGCCTACACAGATTACCAATCCTAGAATGGAGGTCATATTTAGAGTATCCCCAGCAAAATACATGACTGTCATGGAGATAAATAGAGCGAGAGGAATCCCGAGTGCTATGATTAGCGTCAAGCGAAACTGGCGTAGAAAAAAGAACAAAACAAAGCCCGCCATTATAGCTCCGTAAAGACCATTGTTGGTCAGACTATTCAGTTGTCTTTTGATGATCTCCCCATAATTCTGATATAAGTAGAGTTCGTACTGAGCTAACTTAGGGTTTTTGCTGATTTCATCAATAGCGGCAGCAACTTTATTACCCACNTCAACAGTATTAGCTTCACTTTCCTTGACGACTTCCACCCGCGCTGAACGCATTTTGTTCCAACGTTCTGTTCTTTGGTAGGTATCATCCACCTCATATTTAATGGTGGCAACATCTCTCAGATAGACCGAATCACTTAATGGAATATTCGCTAAATCCTGCATAGAGTGAAAGGTACTGCTTGATTTAAGCAGATACTTCTTACCTCCATCAGTCACAGTNCCGCTTGACAGTGTAAAATTGTCCCCTCTAAGCCGCTGAGAAAGGCGACTTATGCTAAGTCCATAAGCTTCAGCACGGTCCTTGTCTAATTCTATTATAATCTCTTTCCGATAAATTCTCACATTCACATCAGCAACACCGTCAATACGCTGCAGAGGCCTAACAATATGTTTTTCGACATTGTTATATAAGTCGGTGTCGTCAGTGTAACGCACGGACATACGGCAAACCGAAGAACTAGAGCCCCCNTATTTATAAATACGATAATCATCCACTCCATCTGGAAACCNGAGAGAGGCCCGCTCCATACGGTCGCGGACTTCCCGATAAGCAACATCCATATCGGTATCACGCTTGAAGCGCAGACTAACTTCCGAAGAAGTTTGGGAAGCCCGGGTATCTATGGACTCAATACCACGAACCGTGCTNAGNTCCTCCTCCATTGGAAGCCCGATTTTTTCCATCGCCTCTTCGGGCACTCCTGAACTCCATCCCGTACGAATGCGCATGTAGTGCCCCTCTCTGTCTTTAGGGTATTTTTCCAAAGGCAGCCGACTAACGGCAATCATCCCAATTGCAAGAATGGTCAGAAAAATAACAAACACCGTGATCTTGCGATTAAGGGACATTCGCGTGATCTCAGTTGCAATTTGACTAGTTTNCATAGACTAGACTATTCCTCTACAGATTGAAAAAACCGCTCGCCCACTAAAGCAAATAGATAATATATCGTGGGAATTACGAGTAGCGTAAGTAAAGTGGATGTTAGCAACCCGCTAATTACCGCAACAGCCATTGGCGTCCGTATTTCCGCACCATCNCCCAGTCCAATTGCCATTGGAAGTAGACCTAAAACAGTGGTGGCTGTGGTCATCAAAATAGGCCTCAAACGAACACAGCCGGCTTTAATAATTGCCTCCTTCAACGGGATACCTCTGCCACGGAGAGTATTGGCATAGTCAACCAAAACTATGGCGTTATTCACGACAATGCCTGCCAACATAATCATTCCAAGGAAAACCACCACGGATAAGTTTATCCCCAAAATCTCTAAGCCCAAAACCGTGCCAACAAAGGCCATCGGAATAGTAAACATAATAATAAGTGGCTGAGTAAGAGACTCAAATTGAGATGCCATAATCACATATACGAGAAATAAACTTAGGCCNAGGGCAAGATAAAGGCTTGTGCGGCTACGTTCCCATTCCTTGTTTTGGCCAGTAATGAAAAAGTCCATATAACCAGGCCAGTCGACTTTCTCCATGAGAACGCGCTTTGCTACCTCAACAGCAGAACCCAATGATCCATCACCAATGTTTGCCTGTACCAATGCCACCCTTTTACCATCTATTCTTCGGATTTCGCTTGGCCCCTCGCCAACAGTCAACTCCGCAACAGCATTGAGAGGAATAGGGGTTTCGCCACTGGGGTTAACCGTCAACTGACCAACATCAGCCACCTGCCCTCGATCCTCCTTTGCCAAACGTACAACAATTGGAACCCGGCGATCACGTCGGTTAAGCCGCGTAGCTTCTGATCCTTTAACCATATCGCGCACTTGATTGGCAATTGAATTGATGTTTAAGCCATGTCTAATAATTTGCTGACGATCATAGGTGATTTGAACTTCCGGAGCACCGCTACGCAAAGTGGGTTCGACATCTGTCAGTTCTGATTCTTTTGATAAAAGCGCAGTTGATTGGTCAGAGTATTCTTTAAGCTCAGGAAGCTCTTCTCCATTAATCTGAATTACGACCGGTTTTTTAGAACTAAACAATACTGGGCGAGTGACTCGAGTGGTTATATCGGGCACATCATCAAATAACTCGCGGAGCTTTGCGATAACTAGCTCCTCGGTCGCATAAGGAGTTGCTGTCTCCTTTAAGAGCACCTTAAAACGAGCTGAATGCTCGCCTTCATCAGACCGTTTCATATTACTAGTGTCGAAGCCATACATCACCAATAAGGTATCAATCTTATTATCTTCGTTATTTTTTGAATCCAGAATTTTTTTCTCAACTTCACCGAGAATCTTAACCGTCTGATCAAGAGGAGTCCCAACTGGTAGCGCAACTTCAAAAGTAAACTCACTTTGGTGCACTTCAGGGAGTAATTCTGTATCCAGTTGCCGGCCTACGGTATAAGTAATAAAGAAACAAGCAATGGCTAGAACAATCATGGAAACCGGACTATTTATNGCCNANCGNATNANNGAATNATAAATCCCNTNNNTTGCANCTGACTCNCCAGTGGNNTTTTTNNCAAATANTTTGTTTAAANCCCNNCCTAAATAAGNCCCTATTATTGTTATCCCTCTATAAATNGCCAAAGAGAGAAATGCCACCGCTCGAATCAACCAAACCAATGAAAGACCAATCAATTCCAACAGAAACGAAATAGCTAATCTTAAAACAAAATATAACGAGGTAAAAACCCAAGCAAAATAATAAAGCTCTGGAATGCGGTATCTAGAGAAAAATATTTTAATACCTTTATAACTATTGACAAACGCACCAAACGAACCCCACAGCTTGGTAAGATTTTGATCTTCCGTATTTGACTCACCATATCTGTTAAGTTCGCTATCCCCTCTCACAAATGAGACAAAGAATGGAACAACAATCGTAATTAACCACCANGCCGACATTCCGACATCATGCAATCGCTTTGCCCAAGCAATAATAAGTGGAACCAAACAAACCCAAGCCCAAATTCTCAAAACCGAATATGCCACACTTGTGTCATTAATTTCTTTTTCAAATCGTGGATCATCCACAGCAGAAACCATCCAAGCAGCATATCCTTCGGACAAGCCAATCATGGCTCCCAGTAAAACAACGGCAGGAAGCATGAATCCGAGCCAAAAAGCACTCAAACTTAGGCGCCCTTTAATTGAGCCAAAAAAATGCGAAGCCATTCCAACCCCAGATTTNAAATGAAATCCGGCCCGACTGGCCAACATTGGAATAAATAGAACGGCAACAATCAGCGAAGCAATCAGAGAGGTTACCACTGTTAAACCCAAATCACTGAACACCTGCCCGGCAAGGCCTTCAACAAAAACCATTGGGAAAAACACACAAATGGAAGTAAGCGTTGAGGCAATCACCGCACCACGCACCTCCTTTGTTCCACGAATAGCTGCATTGCGAATCGAATCACCCTCCTCTCGACAACGGTAAATTGACTCAAGAACCACAATAGAGGAATCAACCAGCATGCCTATCCCCATGGCCAATCCTCCCAACGACATAATATTAAGAGAAACATCCAATATGTTAAGAGGTGCAAATGTTACAAGAATCGATATTGGAATACTTAAAGCAATGATTGCCGTTGTTCGAAGATCACGCAGGAACAACAATAAGACTATGATGGCAAGTATTCCGCCCATATAAGCAGTTTGCTTAACTTCCGAAATACTATTATCGATAAAAATAGAGCGATCAGCTACTACTCGAAGATATGCATCTTCCTCGGCACGCAGTTTCCCTGCCAATGTTGAACGCGTAGATCCAGAAATCTCTCCAACGAGTTTTTTTACATCGTCGGCAACTTTAATCATGTTAGCGTCGGCTTCCTTGTAAATATCTATCTGTACACTCTCTGCACCATCTGTCTTCGTCATCATTTCCCGATCTCGCTGACCATAGACGACTTGGCCTAAGTCTTTCACTCGAATTTCACGACCATCTCGCCGGAAAACGATAGTATCCGCAATTTCTTCAAGATTTTGATATTCATTTACGGTTCTAATCATGTACTCCGCGCCGCCCTCTCGAATACGACCGCCAGCGGCGTTAATATTTTCAGCACGAAGACGACTAAGCACTTGACTGATTGAAAGGTTAACCCGCTGCAACTTGGCCTCATCGATTAACACATGAATCTCTTCCTCTAATCCACCTCTCACTCGCGCTGCTGCTACCCCTTTAATAGGCTCCAATCGACGCTTTACTTGAAGCTCTGCAATACGACGCAACCTGCGCAGTCCCTCGTCTCCCTGATATTTAATACTCTTACTGGAACCAGAAAGACTCAACTCCATCACAGGATCAAGGGAAGGATCATAATGCAACAACAAGGGCTTTTCGGCTTCACGAGGCATGCGAACGAGATCGAGCTTTTCAAGTGTGTTTTGAATCGCATCTCCCATAGATGTCCCCCAAACAAATTCCAGAATGACATCGCTAACACCTGCACGACTGATGCTACTAATTTCATTAAGTCCTCCTACTACTCCAAGTGCCTCCTCGATTCTTCGACTGATATCATTCTCCACCTCTTCTGGAGCAGCACCCGGATATTCAGTTCGAACCGTTAGAGTAGGGTAGCTCATTTCCGGCATGAGCGTCACGGGCAGCTGCCCTAGAGAGAAATAGCCAAAGACAACAGCTGCAAGGAAGACCATCAACACGGCGACCGGCCGGTCGGTAGTAAAATTATGATTGCGATTAGAAGGCTCCATTCCCATTCGGAGTAGAAAAGGCTACTTTGCGACTTTAACTGAAGCCGCAGTGTTGGTTGAGATTGATGTTAAATTGTTTGTGCTAATCGAAGATGGAACAGAATTCGTCTCACCTGGTATCGTGTCCCCTAGTTCGCGAATTAACGAATCCTCCTTAAGCCCGGACTGTCCTGCGATGACAATCTTTTCTCCAACATCAAACCCATTTGTCGGCTCAATGTGAACCTTGTCAGCGTTGAGAGGCAAAACCAATTGACGCTTCACGCTCTTAACTCCATTGGTGCTGTTGATGAACAATTTGAATGCATAAGTCTGGTCGTTGTCATAGATGATTGATTTCTTCGGTATCAAAANAGCCTCCCGTTTAGTATTCAAAACCAATTCGACATCCACCCACATACCTGGACGTAGAGCCCCTAGTTCTTTTACCCCAACAGTTACTTTAACTGTCCCAGCACGCGCCTCGACGATAGGTGAAATTCGTTTCACATAGGCTGGGATAACATTGTCTGCTCCCAACGTACTAGATATTAAACGAGCTTCCATGTTTGGCTGAAGCTCAGGCAAATATTGCTCAGGTACATGTATTACCGCCACGGTAGATTCAAAATCAATAATTTCAAAAATTGGNCCTCCACTACTCACCTGATCGCCAACCTTAACATCGCGCATTGTAATTGTGCCATCAATCGGTGCACGCACCTCAGTGTATTCAAACTGACGTTGCGCTTCTTCGAAGCTAAGTTGNCTTTGAGACAAAGAGAACTTGGCATTGCGATATTCCTGCTCACTAATGAGATTATCCTTATAGAGGTTCTCTTGCCGTGCAAAATCAATCCGCTCCTTATCCAAAAGGCTTTTTTCCGAATCGAAATCGTTTTTTTGCCGGTCATTCTCAAGCCGCAAAAGCACCTGCCCTTTTTTTACTTTGTCACCTTCCTCGACGAGTAAATCTACGGCAGGATTACTTGTACGCGCATTTACCTGAACCTGCGCTTCAGCTTCTAAAGGGGCAGAACGCTCCAAAATCTTTTCGATAGGGCCGACACTAACTTCAGCCAATTCAACTAGTACCGGTTTTGCCTTACTCTGTTTTTTGGATTTATCCTTAGAGCCTTTTTCTTTCCATTCTTCAGAATTACAGCCGACAAGAACTAACGAACAAATAAGCAATAACGCTTTCAATATTAATGTTTTAGCCATTTTCATTAGTAACAATGCAAGATATTACACAAATCCCCTTAATAGGGTTACGATAAAGGAGTACAAACACACAGAATCTTAATAAAGCTCAGTTACTGGGCTGATTTTGCTTTAAAGCTTCATAAGGTCAACCGTAATACCATCAAATTTAGAACCGTTACATAAATGTGATAATCAGTAAGATTAATCCAATCGCAATACGATACCATCCGAAAGCCACAAAAGTATTGGACTCAATGTAACGCAATAACCACTTAACTGAGATAAAGGCAGTTACAGCAGAAATCAGCGTGGCCAAAGCAAGTTGACCCCAATCCTCATTAATCCCCTCTGAAGAATTGAGCTCCTGCAACACCTTGTAAGCTCCTGCGGCCAGTAAGGTTGGAACTCCTAAAAGAAAAGTAAACTCAATAGCCGGAACACGCTTTAATCCCATCAAAAGCGCAATCAGAATTGTAGATCCTGAGCGTGAAGCTCCGGGAAAGACTGCCGCCAGTAATTGTCCAAAACCAATAGCAACAGCGATCTTCCAAGTCACATTGCACAATTCAGAGCTATTACCTACCCGCCTTTCAACAAGAATAAAAAATATCCCGCCGACTAAAAGAGCCAACGCCACCGGCAGCACATTCTCTGGTAATTCAAAACCAAGCTTATCAATGATTAGNCCCCCAAAACCCGTAATACAAAATGCGACCAACAATTTTGCTAAATAGTCGCGCGGCTCAGGCTTATGCCACTGGAATATCAATTGCTTAACCCGATCTGTAAAATTAAAAAGGACTGCAATTACTGCACCACTCTGTATAGCAATGTTAAACACATCCGATTGTTTCTCCAGCCAACCCAACTGCTGAGGAATAAGCAGATGACCTGTTGACGAGATTGGAAGGAACTCAGTAATGCCTTCGATAATCCCAAGAAGAATTGATGTTAACCAATCTGGCACCCCGCCTTATGGCCTCATTGCTTAGGAAAGGGCAAGGCAATCCTGTAACTTAATATTAGGTTACGCAAAAACAAATCAGCACTAATAAAGATCTTTCTTCCAATTTTTTCGACCTGTTGTTTGCTCTATTTTCTTTAGTCTGTTCTCCCATTTTTGAATGCTTTACCCACTTCTCGAGCGACTGTGGTCCAGTTTATTTTATGAATACTTTTGAGATAATTCTGATTCTTAGAAAAAAACTTCAGCCGCCATCCGCTGACATAAACCATTCATTTTCTGATCTTATCCCAAAGCTGCTCGATGTCTGGATCAGAAAGAGCAACTTCTCTTATCTTCTCTGGCTCCCCAACCTTCTCTGCAACAAGGTACCAATCAAAAGCCAAATCAATATCTCCAAACCGACAAGCATAACAGGCAAGATTATATGGAATAGCCTCGTTTTTAGGAAAACGCTCAGCGACCGGTTCAAGAAGCTGATATGCATCATGAGAACGATTTAAGTAAAACAGGGAATTGGCTTGATTAATCCATCCGGCCGAACTGTTCGGATATTGCTCTACCATATAGCCGCCAAGTTCGGCACATCGCTCCCAATCTCTTCTTTGCGCGTGGATATGCCACTCTAGATGCAAAACTTCATAATGCCCTCTATGTCGATCAGAAATTTTGTCCAAATCTAACAATGCCTCATCAGTATTCCCTAGCTGCATCCAACCAGTAGCTGCTGAAAGATGCATACTATCCGGAGGCGGAATCTCAATTGGAGATTCACTACTCATTTGCTTCCAGAGTCTCTTGTGAACGCCTTAACCCCCTTTACTCCTGCCGACTTAGCAGCATCCATCACTTTTATAATTTTCCCAAAAGGCGCATCCGTATCGGAACGGATCGAAAGCTGGCGTTCAGGACTCGCCTCTAATGCTTTTTTTATTTCCTCTTCCAAAACACCTTCTCCAATTGGAACTGAATCAAGATAAAAATATGGCGGCTTCTTAGCAACAGTGACAATCAATGACCGATTCACACCTGGCTCTTTTTGGGCTTGAGATGACTCCGGTAACGCCAAACGAACAGCAGCCTGATTTTTGAAAGTTGTTGAAACTACCATAAAGATCAAAACAACCATTAGTACATCAATCAAGGCGACCACGATAACAGTGGGTGGTTTACGATTTTTACGTGGGACGAACCGCATATAAGATTAGTTCTCGTTATTATTGGGATATTGACGCCTTAAGAAAACGTCAATNTGGGTTTCCATCTCTATGCCAAATGTTTCTATTCGTTTATTATATATACTCCACGCGATAAGAGAGGGTATAGCTATACTAAGTCCGGACAGTGTAGCCCAAAGAGCAGTAGAAATGCCTTGCGCAAAAGCCGTAGCCTCTGTTTCTCCTGTAGCCATGGTGCCAAAAATATCAATAAGCCCAACCACAGTTCCTACCAAGCCAAGCAGTGGAGCTATTCCTGTAATGATCTCCAGAACTATTAGTCCTCGTTCCATTTTACTTACTTCATGTCGAGCTCTAGTTTGCAATGCCTCAACATTATCTGGCTTAGCCCACTCAAGATGTTCAATCGCTGTAGTTGTCAAACGCGCCAACGGGGTATTTTGGTGCTGCTGCGCAAACCGCAGAACTGTATTTACATCCGCTCGGGTGTGACAATGATCAAGACTATCCAACAAAGGACTAGGAAGAATAAATCCGCGCCTAAGAGCCCAACCTCTCTCAATTATAAAAGTCAAACTAATCACCGAAGTGAGACCCAATAAAATTAAAATCAGAGTATGCACAATATTACTTTTAAATTCCGTTGTTAGCCGGGCGGGGATTCAATCGTCAACCAGCGTCCTCGACAAGTCGAAACCAATATTCATTCATCAAACCACTCATCTTGAGGATCAAATGCCGGGACNGGCACATTAATGATTTTCAGCTGGCCAACTGCGCGATGCCGACAGCCAGGCTTAATGTAAACAGTTGTAAAAGGCCGAACCGGCACACGCTCACCGTCCAACTCCAAGTAGCCTTCTCCTTCGAGCACGAGATAAATTTCAGTCATCCTCTTATGATAATGCACTTTAGCTTCTTGATTGATTTCTACTACATGTAGACTAGCAACAGCCCCGGGCTCACAGGCAAAAGCTCGTTTGGCAAAACCACAGGGACAATCAGTAGCCTCTAACTCATCCAATTGCTCAATTAAGTAATTTCCCATAAGAAAATGGATTTTGATCTCCAAATATTTGAGAGGCAAGAGCCAACCTCTGCTAAAAAGAAAGAAAATCAAAAGTTTTGGTATTTTCTCAAATACACAACAAATTGTGGCTATAAAAACTTGCTACCACAACAAGTTGTGGTAGAATTTNNTTTTATCCGAGNTATNTAAGTTAATTTTAACAAATTAATCATTGGAGTAAGTTAATTGTCNTAAAATCACNAAGTGTAATGATCGATGCCANAAATTCCATAATTCCTATTGCATTTGGANCTGAGCCCNGATCANCCCCACTAAAATCGGACAAGACGCGGAAGGGAAAAGTTAAAAAATTTGACCTCATTGAGGACGTCAAGGAGAACGGGGAAACCCAAAAAAACGAGCTCAGACACGAACATTTAGATGCTTTAGAATGTGCGTTCAAACCATTCCGTGGTGAACAAAGCATTCATTACATGGCATATCTTAAAATGAAGACTGGTGCTCAGCCGTTTATCAACGGTGCGATCTCTACAACCGTTTACCTTTTAAAGGAATTCAAACGGCGAAAGATATCGCAAACGCCTATTCACAGGCGAGAACACTGGGGCTTAAATGTGTTACGATTTATCGTAACACACTCGGCCCCCATCCGCTCAACACCCGAAAACNGTGGAAAATCCCACTGAGGCAAANGAGCGGGTTTAAGTAGCTGGAGGAACAGTTGGTCGGTCTACAAAATAGATCGACCAACCTCTCCGGTAACAATTGCCTTAAACACGAACTGGCATCACTGAATAGTATACTCTCAACCTACCTTGAGATAGTAACTGACCACAATAGCCAANATTTTAAATGCATAAATTTGGACTTTTAATAAGTGCNAATAACTNAACTAAGAATTTCCGCCTTGAACTCTTTTCAAAAAAGAAGATTCTTGAGTTCGAGTGAGTGAGGCAAACGTAAATTCCTTAGAAAAATTAATCAGTCAATTTCAAATTGTAGCTGAATTTGTTGAAGGACATGCATGGGTCAAAGGACACATCAATGATACTTATATCATAACCTGCCAACAGGGAGGAAGCCCCATAAGGTACATACTGCAGCGCATCAATCATGATGTCTTCCATCAACCTGCAGTGGTTATGCAAAATGTAAAAGCCACAACAGACCATTTACGCAAAAAAATTGCAGAAGAAAGTTCTGTGGATTTAACCCGGCGAACTATGACGATTGTCCCAACTCGCGGTGGGGCATCTTACTACCAGGATATAAAAGGAAATTACTGGCGGGCGTATGTTTTCATTGAACGAGTAAATTCAAGCCATGTTGCAGAAAAGCCTAAACAAGCTGAACAAGTGGGGCGCGCCTTTGGTTTGTTCCAAAAACGACTAGCCGATCTACCGGCTGATAAAATTCAGGAAACTATTCCCCAATTTCATAACGGAGAACTCCGGTTCAAAGACTTAGAGAAGGCTATTGAAGAAGACAAACAAGGCCGAGCTGCTAAAGTCCAAGATGAAATCGATTTCTGCAAAACACATAAAGATATCATTCATACTTTTACTTCAGCAATAGTCGAAGGAAGATTACCGGTTCGCATTACACATAATGATACCAAGATTGACAATGTGTTATTAGATAATGAGTCAGGAGAAGTTATGTGTATCGTTGATCTTGATACAGTAATGCCAGGATTAGTCCACTACGACTTCGGAGACATGGTTCGAACACTAACTAGTCCTGCAGACGAAGATGATCGCAACCTCAAAAATGTAACTATGAGAATGGATTTTTTTGAGGCTTTAAGTAAGGGCTATCTTAGCGAAGCTAACTCTTTTTTAAATAAGACTGAAAAGGATTATCTGGCTGTTTCAGGCAAAGTCATTACTTTCCAGTTAGCTTTGCGCTTCCTCACTGACCATCTTAATGGGGATTTATATTTTCGGGCGCACCGAGAGGGGCATAATCTGGATCGTGCTAGGGTTCAGTTCAAGCTTGTGGAAAAAATGATTGAAAACGAAGAAGCGATGAAATCATTAATTGCTTCAATAGATTAATTAACTTTCACCTTTATTTTTTATTCAGTTTAAGTTTCAGGAGAAGAATCCCGAAGACGTTCAACAATTGCAGGTAATTTTTTAAGTAAAAAGTCAATATCCCTCTCAGTATTTTCGATACCTAAGCTGAAACGCAATGAACCTTTCGAGCGAGCAGCCGGCACACCCATAGCCTGTAAAACATGGGATGGTTCAATTGAACCAGTGGTACAAGCGGACCCGCTCGATGCGCATATGCCCTCCCTATCTAAAAGCAAAAGCGCAGCTTCTGCTTCAATTCCTTGAAATCCAATATTTGAAGTATTCGGTAAACGCGGCTCCCCTCCATTACGAATAGCTCCCCCAATGGACTGAAAGATCCCCTTTTCCAATCTATCACGAAGTGATCGTACTTGAGTGTTTTCAGTCTCAATATTACTAAGGGCAAGTTCTGCTGCTTTTCCAAAAGCTACGATGTTGGCAACATTCTCAGTCCCCCCACGTAAGCCCCGTTCCTGTCCTCCACCAATGATATAAGGATAGAAAGAAACGCCACTTTTTATGTAAAGAAGCCCAATTCCTTTAGGGGCTCTAAGCTTGTGTGCAGAAAGAGAAAGAAAGTCTACACCCAAATTTTTAACATCTATAGGAAGCTTTCCAGCAACCTGCACAGCATCAGTATGAAATAGAACTCCATTACTTCTACAGATAGCTGCTATTTCTTCAATCGGAAACAAAACGCCCGTTTCATTATTTGCCCACATTATTGAAACGATAGCAGTGTCTTTGCGGATTGCGGATTGCAAATCACAAAAATCAATTGCCCCGTCAAGATCTACAGGAAGAAATGTTACCTCGTATCCACTTTTTTCAAGATGTTGACAAAACTTAATATTAGCTGAGTGCTCTACCGCTGTCGTCACAACATGGCGCTTGGTTGGATTAGCAGTAAGAGCACCTTGAATAGCAGTGTTGTTGCTTTCTGTTCCACAACTAGTGAATACGATGTGTCGTTTGTCCGAACCAATTAGTCTTGCTGCACTCTCACGGGCTTCCTCAATAAGTCTAGCTGGTTCTATAGCCAAAGAATAAGCACTAGATGGATTTCCCCAATGGTTAGTAAGGCAGGGCAACATTGACTCAATAACCTCAGGAGCAATACGAGTCGTAGCATTGTGATCCAAATATACTAATTTATCAGTACTCATTAGCTGTAACCCGAAATTTAAACGTTAAACTTAAAAAGCATAACATCCCCTTCTTGCACAACGTACTCCTTGCCCTCCATACGATACAGTCCACGATCACGAGCAGTGGCGATTGAACCGCATTCAATCAAGTCATTATAAGCAACTGTCTCAGCTTTGATAAATCCGCGTTCGAAATCTCCATGAATCACACCTGCTGCTTTGGGAGCCGTATCTCCCTTACGAATAGTCCAAGCTCGAGTTTCTTTTTCGCCAGTAGTAAAATAAGTTTGAAGCCCAAGCAAAGAGTATGATTTTTGGATTAATTGGCCAGCACCACTTTCATTAACACCCATTTCGGAGAGGAACTCTCTAGCTTCATTTTCAGATAAGTCAATAAGCTCACTTTCGATCTGAGCACTAATCACAACAGTTTCACAACCATGATGTTTTGCAGCATATTCACGAACCTCTTTAAAAAATGGGTTACTGTCAGCTTCTGCTAACTCGGAGTCTTTTAGATTTGCTGCAAATAAGGTCGGCTTGCCAGAAAGTAAAAATAAATGCTTAGCCAAGTCAGCCTCTTCGCGCGAAAGCTCACAAGTTATAGCTGGGTTCCCCTCACCAAGATGGGGCTCCATCTTTTCAATAATAGCCATTAAGGCAACCGCCTCTTTGTTCCCGCGCTTAGCTTCCTTATTGAGTTTATCCTTACGGCGTTGAACTGCATCAAGATCAGCAACAATTAACTCAGTCGCAATCGTCTCAATATCACGAATAGGATCGATACTGCCTTCAACATGATGAATGTCTGCATCCTCAAAACACCTCACTACATGAACAATGGCGTCAACCTCTCGAATATGACTTAAGAATTTATTGCCTAGCCCTTCACCAGCAGAAGCCCCTTTGACTAAACCTGCAATATCTACAAATTCAACCGCTGCCGATATAATCTCTTGTGAACTTGATATTGAGGCTAGTTCTTCCAGACGCTTGTCGGGCACATTTACAACACCTACATTTGGATCAATCGTGCAAAATGGATAATTTGCAGACTCCGCCTTTCGGGTACGTGTTACTGCGTTAAATAAAGTGGATTTACCAACATTAGGCAATCCAACTATTCCGGCTCTTAACATGGATTATTCAATGGATTGTGCAGCGACAATTTGCTGCATTTTTTTCTTTAAATCTTCAAGACCAATATCGAATGCGGCAGATATCTCCACTACATCAATAGGTCCCACTTCGTTTTGGAATTGCTTAAGTTTTTCAATAGAAACTTCCTCATCCATTTTGTTAGCAGCTACAAGCCGCGGCCGACTAAGCAAGTCGCTATTGTACTTTTCCAGCTCCGTCAGCAGCTGCCTGTAGTCTTCCCAAGGTTCGCGGTTGTCTGTTCCAGCCATGTCGATAATAAAAACTAACACATGACAACGAAGTATATGACGTAGAAAAGCATGACCAAGCCCAACATTATTATGAGCCCCTTCAATAATACCCGGAATATCGCAAACTGTTAGCCTTGTATAATCATTGAATTCAACGATTCCGATATTCGGATGTAGTGTGGTGAAAGGATAAGCTGCAATCTTTGGCATGGCAGAGGAAATAGCAGAGAGCAAAGTGGATTTTCCTGCATTTGGATAACCTACCAAACCAATCTCTGCCAGCATGCGAAGCTCAAAGCGATAAGTGCCTTCCTCACCGTCCTCGCCATCTTGGGCAAATCGCGGAGCCTGACGAACTGAACTAGTGAAATGCATATTTCCTTTCCCTCCGCGTCCGCCTGAACATAGTACAAATTGTTGACCGTCTTCTGTAAGATCTGCAATTACCGTGGGATCGAAAGACTCTGTTTCGAGTTCTATTTCAGATTGCTCCTCAAAATTGATTTCCAATGCCTCTACGCCCGATGATTTTCTTAACTGAACTAAATCCGATTCCTCTTGTAAAGGTTTTGAATTTGGAAGTTTCCATACAAGTGTTCCGCAAGGAACCTTGATAATAAGCTTTCTCCCACCTCGACCTGTTTTGCCTTTACCCTCACCAGGCCTGCCATCCTTGGCATGCAGATGTGGAGAATAAAACTGAGCGACAAGATTATTAATATCATGATCTGCCTGAAGAATAACATCTCCACCTTTGCCTCCATCTCCACCACAGGGGCCTCCCTTAGGCTTGAAAGGCTCATGCGAAAAAGCGATGCAACCATTCCCTCCCTTACCGGCCTTAGCGTAGACTTTGACTGAATCAACAAACATTGGTCGAAAACCTTAATTTAATGGATCACTTAAAACAAAAATGGCGAGGCCATGTGCCCCGCCACTCAAAATCGCAAATACAGGCTGCTTAATTTGCGGCAGCCTCTTGAATCACATTTATGCGGCGTCCATTCTTATCAAACTCGACGCGCCCGTCTGTAAGGGCAAAGAGAGTCCAATCACGACCTAGGCCAACGTTACGACCAGGAGAAAATTTGGTGCCGCGCTGACGAACAAGTATGTTGCCAGCAATGACAGATTGACCGCCAAATTTCTTTACTCCAAGACGCTTGCTTTCGCTATCGCGACCGTTGCGGGAACTTCCCTGTCCTTTCTTATGTGCCATAACTTATCCGCTAATTTTATTAATCTTAAGTAATGAAAGATCTTGTCGGTGACCATTTTTATTACGGTAGCCCTTACGACGTTTCATTTTCCAAACTATGAGCTTTGGTCCGCGGGTATGTTTGATAACCTCGGCCTGCACCTTAGCGCCTTCGATCGTCGGGGAGCCGATCTTAACTGAACCGTCCTGATTGAGCATCAATACGTTATCAATCGTCAATGCACTACCAGCATCACCGCTCACGCGATTGACTTCGATAGTGTCACCTTCGGCTACCTTGTATTGTTTGCCTCCCGTTTGAACTACAGCGTACATTTCCAAAAAGGGCGGGAAGAGAACCAGATCCATAAAGCCATGTCAACCACAGTTTACCAATTTCTGGTTTGTTTTTGATTAAAATGTGTTTTGTTTTTGATTAAAAAGCAATCTAGGAGCTTAAAATACAGTTTCTGGCTATATTTTTACAAAATAGCCCAAGCAGCATGGCCAATGGCTTATACGATCGCTATAGTGCCCTCAGATGAAAACTCTACTGTCATGGCTTATGACTTTTGTGGCCGCACTCTCACTCGTTCCGGTCAAGACCTTGGCCAAGACTGATAAAAAGCCCAATATCATTTTCTTTCTCTCCGATGATCACCGCTGGGACCGCCTTGGCAGCGCCGGGCATCCGTTTTTAAAAACGCCAACTCTTGACCACTTGGCTAAGAAAGGCGTTCGGTTTAGTAACATGTTTGTAACCACCTCGATTTGCGCGGCTAGCCGAGCTACGATACTCACCGGTCTATACGAAAGAACCCACCAGTTTACCTTCCGAACTCGTCCTATCGACAGCCGGTTCAGCCAAGCAAGCTACCCGATACTTTTAAGAAAGTCCGGCTACAAGACTGGGTTCATCGGAAAGTTTGGCGTTAATGTGCAACAGAAGGATAGAGAGGCAATGTTCGACTTCTTCAATCCGATCGGCCGTGCGCCATTTTTCAAACCGCAACCGGATGGATCACTTCGTCACGAAAGTGAACTCGCCGGAGACAGTGCGATCGCGTTTATCGACCAACACAAGGGCATTGGCCCGTTTTGTCTCTCAGTTAGTTTTAACGCAGCCCACGCCGAGGACGGTGATAAGCGCCCCGGCATCGGCCATTTCCCCTGGCCCAAGGCGGTAGACGGTCTTTATGAAGACGTCCCGATCAAGGNGCCACGCCTTTCCGACCCGAAGATTTTTGAAAGCCACCCGGACTTCATGAAAAAATCGATGAATCGCATTCGATTTTTCTGGCGATGGGACACCTCTGAAAAATACGCCACCAACCTCCGAGCCTACTACCGAATGATCACCGGCATCGACAACGTCATCGGGCGCGTCGTTAAACACCTAGAAAAAGTCGGCATGGCAGACAACACCATCATTATCTTCTCCGGCGACAACGGCTACTACGAAGGCCAGCGTGGCTTCGCTGGCAAGTGGTCACACTACGAGGAGTCACTACGTGTACCGCTAATCATCTACGATCCCCGTGCCGAAAAAAAACGTCGAGGCAAGGTCGCTATACCGATGGCACTCAATACCGACATTGCCCCGACCATCCTAGGTTATGCCGGCGTNAAAATTCCAGGGCACTATCAAGGCCGNAGCCTACGCCCGATCATGAGTGGTGAAAAACCAAAGAACTGGCGCAGGGATACCTTTTGCGAACACCTTATGGAAAACGGTACCATTCCAAAGTGGGAAGGAGTCCGTAGCAAACGCTATGTCTACGCACGGTACTTTCAGCAAAATCCGCAGTATGAGTATCTACATGATCTGAAGAAAGACCCAGATCAGCTAAAAAACCTTGCTGAAAACCAAGAGTACGCAAAGGTGCTAAAGCGTATGCGCAAACGCTGTAATTCTTTACGCGATGAATATGGCGGAAAATATGATCCATCTCTCGTTGCCAACTACATTGCTGAACAACAACGTAAACGTGCCGAGACGCAAGCAAAGAGAAAGGCCTCCCAACAAAAAAAGAAGNAGCAGAAATAATCTGCTGCTCTCCTCCTAAAAGTCTGGGACTGCCGAATTCTATTCCTTCATTGAGTCGATCAACTTTATAAAGTTACTTTCCGGATCAAAGTGGATGGTGAGATTAACTATCGCGGCTTGTTTAAACCATATTATTTAATGTAACCTAGCACTTGGTTTTAATGTATTATANAATAGCTTTTTTGTGATATGATCTTAAGGTCAAAAATACTGTGGACTATACTATTGTTGGCAATCGGTTATTTGCCGCCTAAAGCTGTAGCTAAAGAGAAGCTAGTCATCTCAGATACAACAGGCAAACTTCACACTCCCTTTGATTCAAAAAACAACAAGGCATCTGTATTTGTATTTCTACTGCGCGACTGCCCAGTGTCAAATGTCTACGCACCCGAATTAACCCGAATACACAAAGAGTATTCTAANAAAGGCATCGTATTTTTTCTGGTTCACCCGGACAAGGATACAGATATTAAATCCGCCAACACTCACGCCAAGGAATATAAATTAAGCGCACCAGTGGTTCTTGATCACGACCATAAATTAACTAGACTAGCCGAAGCAAAGGTCACACCCGAAGCCGCAGTGTTTAATAGTGAAGGGCGACTAGTATACAGAGGACGCATCGACAACCTGTATGCTGACTTTGGCAAAAAACGATTCAAAGCAACCAAGCGAGACCTACGGAACACGCTCGATGCTTTGTTAGATGGCAAGACTTTAACAAAACAAACAACCAAAGCAGTAGGCTGCTACATCGACTTTTCAAATGAAGCTAAAAAAAATCAAAAATAACTTTTGCGCTGGGCTATTACTGGCTGGGTTAAGCACCTCACAGACAACTGTGATTGCAAAAGCCAAAGCAAATCCGAATTTCACTGAAGATGTAGCACAAATCGTTTTTAATAATTGCATGGAGTGTCACCGATCAGGGCAAGCAGCTCCGTTCCCTCTCACCAACTATAATAACGTCAAAAAACGCGCTAAACTAATAGTTGATGTAACTGAAAGCCGATATATGCCTCCATGGCATCCAGTAGAAGGTCATGGCAAATTTCTGGATGAAAGACGCCTAACAAAAGACGAACTAGCGACTTTGAAGAATTGGTATAAAACTGGCATGGCTGAAGGTCCTGCTGACAAAATGCCATCTCCACCTAAATTTGAAAGTGACTGGATGCTCGGCGAACCAGACCTAATCGTTACCATGCCTAAGGCCTATACCGTTGCCGCAGATGGGCCTGATATTTATCGAAGTTTCGTTATTCCTCTCGATCTAAAGGAAGACAAATGGGTAGCCGGATTCGAGGTAAGACCAGGTGCACGATCAGTTTTACATCATGTACTGATTCGCTTGGATGAAACCGGCGAAGCTAGAAAAGCAGACGGAGCTCGGGGAGTACCGGGTTTTAGTGGCATGCGTGGGATTGGCAGAGGAAGAGGCAGAAGTAGCGATCTTTTCTCAGGCAGCCTTGGCGGCTTGGGAGGATGGGCAGTTGGAGGAACTCCAAGAATTTTACCACTTGGTCTAGCTCGCCATCTGCCTGCCGGATCTGATCTTGTCTTAAACTCTCACTTTCACCCATCCGGAAAAGAGGAATCAGAAAAAACCACAATCGGCTTTTATTTTGCGAAGAAAAAACCTGACCGCACTCTGATCGGATTCCAGGTGCCACCTCTATTCGGAAGTATATCTGGCCTTGATATACCCGCCGGAGAAAAGGAATACACACTTACAAGTAGTTTTACTACACCCGTAGACATTGACGTAATCGGGGTTGGAGCTCATATGCACTATCTGGGCCGAACAGCTAAAGCAACAGCTACTTTTCCTGACGGCACGATTAAACCACTATTCTACATTAATGATTGGGATTTCAATTGGCAAAATAACTATTTCTACCAAAACCCAATGCGCCTACCAGCAGGGACTAAAATCAATGGCATAGTAACATTCGACAATTCAGAAAATAATCCACATAACCCAAGCAATCCGCCTCGGCGAGTCAAATGGGGACTCGAGTCCACCGATGAAATGGGAAGCGTTAATTTTACAGCTGTCCCAGTAAGCGAGGGAGATCTTAACCGGTTTAAGGATAGTGTTCGCGATCAATTTGTAGATGAAGCTCGCAGAATGGCCGATCGTCGTCTTAGCAGTCGGGGCGGGGGTGATGTTTCAAATCGATTAAGAGACCGCCTTCGCAGTCGAGGCGGGAATACAAGCCGTAACAGAAGCCAACTTGGGGGAGACTGGCGAAGTAAACTAGGCACAAGACTCAAGGAATTAGACAAAAACAACAATGGCGAAATTGAAGCAAACGAAATCGACGAACAGTCAAAAAGATATATTCGTTTCATTGACACCAACAAGGATGGTAAAGTCAGCAAAGANGAACTTAGCCGTTTTAACAATCAATAAACAAAGAAACNCTTTCTCATCTTTAGTCCANATANTTAAACCCAAAACTNAAATTGATTTTGGCAATTTCACGGCATAGCTGATGCGGGCTTTGGAGAGGAATTTATTTTTTTAAGTATTTCCTCCTTAAGTTCACTAAATTTCGGNTCCCTAACATCTCCGAGTAACTTGCGAGCTATTTTGACTTCCCCAATATGAGCATGTATTCGGGCCAAATGTATTCGAACTCCTTCTTTTGNNCGACTGTCGGGAGCAAGCAATAGGGCATTATTCCAAGCANTGATGGCCTCCTTAGCATCGAAAGGNCTAGTTGCTAAGTGGACCATTGCCGTATCAGTGGCTAAAGTGAAATTCTTTGGATCCAAAACCNGTGCCTTTTNAAAAAGCAACAAAACCTTTGGAACAACCTTGGACCGGTCAANAAGATAGTAACGCGCGGCCTGATCAGGATAAGCAAAAAGCATTGCTGCCAAATTACGGTAATAAAGCGGCTGATTAGGCGCCAATTCTGATGCTTTAGTAAAGTGTCTAATAGCTTCTGAAATCTTCCCCTTTTGCCCATANGCTTTGCCNATATTGTTCCATGGCACNGGATTTTTTTTATCTAAATCAAGAGNGTCACTCCATTGCCCCATNGCATCGTCNAGCTTNCCAAGCCCACTATAAAAACTACCAAACGCTAACCTTGCTTCAACATGCTTTGGGTACTTTGCCAAAAAAGCCACATACGATTCCTCAACTTTATTTAGTCGGATTCGCACCTGTTCTCCTAACGATTCAACTGGAACCCCAGATTTTTTCTCTGTTAATTTGGCATTATCACGAATCCATTGATCAACCTCGGCATGAATTTTGTCATCTAGGAGAAGAACACTACGAAATTCTTTTTCGGCAACTAATGAATGAGAGGTATTTTTTTTAGTTTCTGCTTTAATACCAGCCACAACTAAAAACAGCTGCGTCAGCAAGAGTGTATTTCTAAACAAATCCACACAAAGAAAGTATCCTTTTAGAAATGGATACGTCCAACGCAATCGACCATAATATTTCTCACTTCGCTTGCCCCAAATAATAAAAATGGCCATTCTCTCTTAATTGTTCGCGCGAACTGACTGACTGTGAATTATTCGGAAGCAATAAAACATATGCAAGATTTGCGGATGTTTGGAACCAAGCTGGGGCTGGAAAACCCACGCCGCCTAGCATCAATGGTAGACTCACCACACAAACAGCTTCGCTTCATTCACGTGGCAGGAACAAACGGAAAAGGATCTGTATGCGCTATGCTTGAATCAGTTTATAGAGAAGCTGGTTATCGTACCGGTCTGTTTACATCGCCACATTTGATTTCTTTTCGAGAGAGGATACAAGTGAATCGTGAATTAATCTCTGAAAGGACAGTAGCAAGACTTGTTTCTCAGCTAGCCGAATCAATGGCGACATTCCCCAAAGGTAAAACCCCAACTTTTTTCGAGATGGTAGTAGTCATGGCGCTATGTCACTTCAAGGAACAAAAATGTGACATAGTCCTATGGGAAACCGGCATGGGAGGAAGACTTGATGCCACAAATATTGTTACGCCAATAGCCAGCGTAATAACCAACATAGGTCTCGATCATACACGATGGCTTGGCAATAGTCATGCCGAGATAGCTAAAGAAAAATCTGGAATTATTAAAAATAATGTCCCTGTATTTACTGCTACCCAACAACGCGAAGCACTATCCAAAATCCGCTCCGCAGCCAAAGCGCAAAACAGTGAATTAATCGAGATTGATCAGTCTAATATCGATTTCAAACTGTCTTTGCTTGGACAGCATCAAAGGATAAATGCAAGTTTAGCGAAAAATATCGTAAACAAACTAGAATCAATTCTGCCAGTTACCAATGAAAATCTCGAATCCGGATTAAGGAATGTGAATTGGCCCGGAAGAATGCAACTTTTAAATATCGGCTTACAGNAATTTTTACTAGACGGAGCGCATAACGCAGAAGGCGCATCAATACTACACCAAGCAATAAAGGACCATTTTACAAGTAAGTCACTGATCTTTATTCTTGGAATGGTTAATGAAAAAGACGGAAGAGGGTTCTGCCAAAAAATTGCGCCAATAGCAGATCGTATTATTTTATCACCAGTAAGGAGTGAGCGCTCTGCAAATCCATCAAATTTTGAACAGGCATGCAAAACCGCCAATCCCGAAGCCAAAACTCTTGTAGTTTCCTCGCTTAAAGAAGCGCTAGAACAGTGCAAAAATGAAAATTTCATTATTATAACAGGCTCATTTTACCTTGTTGGAGAAGCATTGGAGCAATTGGAAATTACTTCAGGAAATATCAAATCGGAAAGTTTGCTTAATGATTGGGGAACTCCGAGAGGACTTAATGAAAATAATTTGGCTCCATAATTTTTATTTTCTAAAAAATGGATCGCCACACGTGTGAGGTTGGCTAAAAATCACCTATCACTAATATGAAAACATTTTTTTTACCAATTCTTGGAATCATCCTAACTGGAGCTTTTATAAACGCCAGCGCAGCAAACATTGGCTCTAAAGCTCCCAAGCTACAGATTGAACACTGGGTCAAAGGTGCCCCAGTAGATATTAACAAAGCAAACGAAAAAAAGATTCATGTAATTGAATTCTGGGCGACATGGTGCGGGCCCTGCCGCACTAGCATCCCTCATCTGACTAAACTTCAAAAAAAGTTCAAAAATCAGGGTGTAACAATTATCGGAATCACCGATGAACAGAAGACAACAGTCGAAAGATTTGTACGCCGTCAGGGCAAACAAATGGAATACACTGTAGCAATCGAAAAAGGTGATAGCATGTCACAATCTTATATGCGTGCCTATGGACAAACCGGTATCCCATCAGCATTTGTGATAGACCAAAAAGATCGAATTGTTTGGGTAGGCCATCCTATGAATGGTCTCGATGAAGTTATCGATCGCTTAGTTAAAGGAACATTTGATCTAGAAGCAGAAATTGCCAAGGAAAAAGCTCAAATTCGCCTGCAGCAACTTTCGATGCAATACTGGGAACGCTTAGTAGAAGGTGAAAAAAGCGATGAAACAAAAAAAATAGGNACTGAATTACTTTCCCTCGTAAAGAACAATGCAGAAGTATCATGTAACATCGCCTGGGCAGTGCTTACAGACGACTCAATAAAGTATCGTGATTTGGAATTTGCTCGAGCTGCCGCTAAGGCAGCATTCGAAGTCTCCGGCGGCAAGCAGCCTCAGATCATTGACACCTATGCACTGGCACTATTTGAAAGCGGCGATATCGAGGAAGCAATAAATTTACAAAAGAAAGCCCTAAGTCTGGCTAGTGATCAGCAGGAAAAAGTACAATTAAAAAAATCACTCGACCGATTTCAGGCAGCAAAAAAACAAAAAAAATAGCAAGTCCTCTATCCTCCCAATAATGTAGTGTTCAAGATTATAGATATCACTCTATTTAAGAAGGAGCTGAAGCCTAATCTTCAAAAGGCTTTTAAGTTTTTGGCACCATTCTGCTTGCATTGCTCATTAATCGCTCAACAAGAGCCGGCCTCAAGCATACAGGAGGACTATTCAAAAAAAATTCATCCAATACTGAAGGAATTTTGCTTCGAATGTCACATAGGTGAAGAAGCAGAGGCAGAAGTAAATTTGGAATCTTTTAAAACCATTACCGATTTTCAAAGAGATATAAAAACATGGATCAAAGTGGCGGAAATGCTTTCAAGCCAGCAAATGCCCCCAAAAAAATCTAATCAACCTAGTGAAAAGGAACTAGGAATACTTAAGAATTGGGTGAACAACCTACTCGTTGAAGAAGCTAAAAAGCTTGCTGGAGATCCAGGCCGAGTAGTTTTGCGTAGATTAAATAACTACGAATACAATCAATCTGTCCGCGATCTGACCGGAGTGTCATCGCTTAATCCCACTCATGAGTTTCCAGTGGATGGGGCTGCAGGCGAAGGCTTTACAAACTCCGGCGATGCTCTTGGAATGTCTCCAGCATTAATCAACAAATTTCTTGATGCTGGCAAGGCCGTTGCACAGCACACCGTCTTAATCCCGGGCAATATTCGGTTCTCAGAACATATTAGCGAACGAGACAGAGCTGATGAACTCATAATCCGCATCCGTCAATTTTATGCCGAGTTCGCAAATATCAACAGGCAGGCTGGAGACACTTGGGATGACTCTAACCAATCTAAATCTAATGTCATTAAGCGAAACGGAAGCATCCCATTAGAGGATTATTTCTTGGCTACATTAAAAGAGCGAGAAGCACTTGTGCAGAACCGCAAAACCATCGCAAATATTGCTCAGAAATATCATTTGAATGAAAAATACTTTCAAGCACTATGGAAAATGTTAAACGAAGATATCTCCCCACAAGGATCTATATTGCTAAATCAAATACGAGAACAGTGGCGTTCGACTCAAGACACAAATCCAAAGCCATTAACACAGACTATTCACCAGTGGCAACAAGCACTATGGCGGTTTGATCCAATAGGCCATATTGGCCGCAAGGACGGACCAACAGCTTGGATGAACCCTAAAACTTTCACAAAATCCTCTGAAAATTTTAGCTTAAAGCTATCACCTTTGAATAATGGCCAAAGCCTTATAGTTTATCTCGCAGCAAACAACGCAGGAGGCATCGAAAATGATAATTTTGTAAGATGGAGGAACCCTCGCCTAACCGGAGGAAACAAACCCGACCTATCGTTACGTGATATTCCCGGATTAGCTGATCGATTAGCAGACTTACAAAGCGAATCTTTATCACTAACATCTCGTTACCTTACTGCAGTTTCTAAAATAGTTTCGGATCAAACTGATTTAGACACGTTGGCAAATGAATATAAATTGGATCAAGAAATTCTTTCTTCTTGGCTAGATTACATCGGAGCCGGCCCAAGACGACCGGTTATTATTGAAGGGTTATTAACCAAAAAATTGATCCACCTGGGAGGCTCAGAGTATGTAAACGGTTGGGGACTTCCAGAAACCCCTAGCGTAGTAGCCAACTCGTCGAACTCAGAGTATAGAATTCCTGGCATAGCCAGACCGAGAAGCGTTGAGGTTCACCCATCCCCAACACATTTTGTTGCAGTTGGATGGAAAAGCCCAACTAGTGGGGAACTTGTTATCTCAGCAAAAATAGCGGATGCACATGTGAACTGTGGTAATGGGGGTGAATGGTGGGTTCAACATCATACCAGCCGTAAATTAGTAAATATTGGATATGGTGAATATAATACAGGCGGCTCAGGGGAACTAAACCCTTTTAAATTAAATGTAAATGTCGGCGATGTGATTAGACTGGCAATCGGCCCTAGGGATGGNAGTCACGCCTGCGATCTAACTCACGTTGACATGACCCTTACTGAAACCGGTGGCACCAAAAACACTTGGGACATATCTAAAGATATATCTGGCAGAATACTGGATGGAAACCCACTGAAAGACCNGTANGGNAACAATGCAGTTTGGCACTTTTATAGTGGCAATATAGAAGATGTGGCGAAAGTTCATCATAAAGTATTACAAATACCAGAGGGGTCACTAATTACAAAATGGCTTGATGAAAAGGATGTAACAAAACGTAAAGATCTAGCTGCTCGCATACAGTCTCTGGCCGACGGTAATATTAAGCCACAACCAAATTCACCTGATTCAAGGCTGTTGGAACACTTGTATAAAATCACTATTCCTAAACGATTAAAGAGTCATATAAAAACAATCAAACCAGACCCTCGCTTTGGCAAACATCCGCTAGGACATCCAGTAGAATCATCTGACTTAATTGTNAGGGCGCCAAACATTATAGAATTACATATACCTTCAAAATTAGCGGAAGGCCGTACACTTGTTGTCTCTGGAGATCTAGAACCGGAATATGGCAAAGCCGGCAGCGTTCAAATTTCTGTAGGATTAGAGAAACCCAGTCCGAATCAACTTTCACCAA
>PAOJ01000025.1 GCA_002708005.1 Verrucomicrobiales bacterium
AATATGGATTTGCCTTCTTTTTTGAAGATACAACGTGAGCACGAACATATAGCTCATCGCCTTTAAAAATGTAATTAGGTTCAAGAGAATTAGATTGGCTTAGTATTTCGCCGATGCCGGCTTCACTTGGGCTTAAGGAATTGCGCTTAGCTACCTCTTTGCTGTTCTTGAAATTCTTACGCGTTCCAACAAACCATGTTGTGTAGGTTACCCCTTTTTCCGCCGCAATTGTGAATGAAAAGGATTTGCCTGATGTTTTAATTGAAGAGATGGAGACCCCNCTCGATGAATAAAAATCTCCTCGCTCCATTGCTTCTATGATGGCCGACGGAGACAGGTCTGATGCCTTTACCATTACCCAGCCGCGTCCGGTGTTGCTTTTGCCAACTGCTATTTGGTGGTAGTTGTGTGCGTCATCAGTAGCAAGCCCAAACATTAGGGGAAGCTTATGTACGCCTATTCTGTAGGCGTTGATGATATCCCATATTTGGACAGTGCTGAGATGTTTGGCGTCGCCGTAGTTGTTTACGGCTGGGTGGCCGTTGTAAACTTCAAAGAATTTTTCGCCTTTCAATTGAATCATATCGGTAGGCTTAAGTGCCCACCCAAAGTTAGGATGATTGATGTGCGGAAACATGAGTTGCCCAGTTTTCTCTCGCTGCTTAATAACGGCATTGACATTATTTTGAATAACCGAGAATAGGCTGCTTCCCCCCTGTGGCGGGATATAGTTCTTTAAATTCGTAGCGTTAATATGAATCGGAAAGCCCTGAAACCGGTCGGTAAGTTCTTCCGCTTGAAGCAGCAAAAATTTNCCTTCAATGNTCATCTTGGCCTTATATTCAGAGAAGTTTTTGAGACGAACTTTTGGAACATTGTTCTCNNTTTTATGCTCTACCCAANCNGAACCAAACTTCTTAAGGTATTTTTCNAATGCCAATCTNCCGCCAGCATTTTTTTCGGCATGAATCCATCGGTTTCCTTCTGCAAGAATGTTGTGGTCCGAGATNCCAAGGAAATGATAGCCATTCTCTCGATACCAATCGGCGATCATTTCAGGGTAATCATCTCCATCGCTCCAAAGAGAGTGTGTATGGAGATTTCCCTTCCACCATTTGGATTCTTCTGCGGATACACCTGCAGAGCAGGCCCACAGCAACATAATGCAATTTGTGAATGCTTTCATGTGAGAGATGTAATCAAAGTAAAAGCTGGTGATTATATTGCCAAGCCTTAACGCCCAGCGTTGAAAACGCTGGCATAAATAGACTCTTTTGTTTTCCAAAGGAGAGACATGCTCATAGAAAGCGGGACCAGAACAAATGCCATAAAAAGCCAAGGGCGCATATTCAGGATAAACTCCAGTATCCCAAGGATAAACACAGGGGGATCATCAATTAGCGGCAGGATGAACATAAAGGCCAATCCAACTGGGATCATTGACAGGANTGANCGATTCATTTTGGAAAATAATTGAGATTCANCTCGCAGCGTTTCATCTGGCAGCATGGCTGACAACCTTGCGAGCACTTTGTTTAAAGCCATTAAATAGAATACGAACGTTAAAGCTAGTAGCCAAACAGCGACGCCAAAGTAAACTTCGTCTGGGGCTCGATGGTGCCAATGTAAAAATGGCGACAGGCCTAAGTTAACAAGGCCCCAAAGTTTCGCTTGGAAAAGGGAGTTTTGCCAGATGCGTTCTTGAGGTTGAAAAACCTCGAAGAGACTCANNCCATACCAAAGCATGGCGAAAGCCAAGGGAGGCAATAGCATACCAAAGGGAAATGCCGCATCAGTCCAGTTTGACATTGTAGCCATTATTGAAACAATTAATGTGCTTGGCAGCCCCCAAAAGAGAACGGATGTTCCACGTGCAATCTTAGCCAATGAAGGCAGTAAATCTTGCGTATGCGNTTTTACTTCTTCCATGTTCAGAAGCTTAAATAGGTTTGGTCTCGCAAACCTTGTTTGTATTGATCGAGCATTTTTGATGCTTCCGAAGGGGCAATGCGCTTATTTAAGACCGCGTTNTCTATCTGGTTTTTAAGGCTTTGAATCAGAGTGGTTTCTTTGTATTGCACTGTGTCTAGAACACCTGAAATGGAAGTCCCTTCAATTACTTCTTTGATGTAATAACCGTTTTTCTGGTTAGGATCGATAAACACGTGAACCTCGTTTACTCGACCAAATAAATTATGCATGTCACCCATAATATCNTGATAAGCACCCATCAAAAAAACTCCGAGATGATAGGGGTCAGGCCCGGTGATTGATGGAAGATGAAGGGATAGAGTGTTTCGGGGCCTTTCCTGGCCAATAAAGTGGCTNACTTGGCCGTCAGAGTCACATGTAATATCTACTAGTCGGGCTTCTTGTTTCGGGGGCTGGTCCAGAGATCTAAGAGGCATCACAGGAAAAAGCTGATTTANNGCCCAGTGATCTATTAAAGATTGGAATACAGAAAAGTTGCAAAGATATTGATCAGACAAATTCTCGCTGAGTTGTTGTATCTCCGCTGGGACCATTGAGCGCCCTTCAAAATCTTTAACGACGGCTTGGCTTATCTCCCAGTATAACGACTCGACCTTCGCTTTGTCTTCGAGTTCAAGAATGCCCAAATTNAACATGCTTTGAGCGGCTTCTTTAATTTCTTTAGCGTCGTGCCACGCCTCCATTTTCCCAGATGATTTGAGGTCCTCTCGTAATTCTCGCAATTCGCTCACAAAATCATGTTCTCCACTGGTGTAAGGAATTTGGTCAGTATTATGATTTTTNGACATACGTCCAAAAGCTTCAACTACAAGNACACTGTGATGCGCAACGATTGCGCGCCCGCTTTCACTTATAATTTCTGGATGAGGAACGCCTTCCTCGTTGCTGACTTCTGCCAAGTGGTAAACAACATCGTTAGCATATTCCTGTAATGAATAGTTTTTTGAACTGTCACTTTTCGAGCGGCTTCCGTCGTAGTCCACTGCAAGCCCACCACCAACATCGAACCACTTAATTGGATATCCTAATTTATAAAGTTTAGCGTAGTATCGGGATGCTTCTTGCACAGCTTTTTTTACGGTAAAAATATCCGGAACCTGTGAACCTATGTGGAAGTGCAATAATTTAAAACATTCACCTAGTTTAATTTTAGTTAAGCGTTTTGCTAATGCCAACAAATCTGCCGTCCCAAGGCCAAACTTAGCGTTTTCACCTCCACTAGCAGCCCATTTACCATCAGCTTTGCTCCACAACTTTACCCTTACACCTAGAATGGGCTTGATGCCCATTTCTTCTGAAACCGCGACAATAGGGTCAAGCTCTTCCATTTTCTCTATNACGAGCACAACAGACTTCCCGATTTTCTGGCCCATCAGCGCGGCCTTAATATACTCCTTATCTTTGTAGCCGTTGCAGATAATAAGAGATTCTGGATTTTCTTGTATTGCAAGTGCGGCAAATAATTCAGGTTTGCTGCCGACTTCTAGCCCGATTTGATATGGTTTGCCGGCCCCCAATATTTCTTCAACTACCTCGCGAAGCTGATTTACTTTTATTGGGAAAACTCCTCGATATTTGCTTCTGTAATTAAACTCAGCAATTGCTTTATCAAAGGCAGAATTAATCGTTTGGACACGATGGTGTAGGATATCCTTAAATCTAATTAATATAGGGGTCCGAAGATCTTTTTGCTGGGCTTCTTTAATGACATCACTAAGCCGGATATTTAAAGAGCAATTTTCGGGATTCGGATTGGAGACGACGTTTCCCTCTTTGTCGATATCAAAGTATCCACCGCTCCATTGTTCTATATGATACTTTCTTTTAGCGGCATCGATGGACCACTCTTCCGAAGTAATGTTAGGAGAGTTAGGGATCATGAAACGCCGTAGGTGGCGCACACTACAAGAGTGTGCAATGTGAATAAATAGATATCAGTTTATAAGCTCTTGCAGAAGGCATCCAAGCGGTCCATGCCTTTTTGAATATTTTCCATGCTGGTAGCGTAGCTGATGCGAAAGTTATTATCTGCTCCAAAAGCAATGCCAGGGACGGCAGCAACTTTGGAATGAACTAACAAGCGGTCGCAGAACTCTGCAGAGGTGAGCCCGGTGCCTTCTATGTTTGGAAACAAATAAAAAGCCCCGCGGCTGTTAACGCAACTAATACCAGGCATATTATTTAAACGTTCTGCAGCATAAGTTCGACGTTTGTTGAATTCGGTTAACCACTCTTCTAAGTGTGTTTGCGGGCCTGTAAGTGCGGCCACTGCTCCTTTTTGAGCAAAAGAAGTGGCGTTACTTGTGCTGTGGCTTTGAAGTGCATTAATTGCTTGAGCGATTGGCTTAGGCGCGGCGAGAAACCCGATACGCCAACCCGTCATTGAATAAGCCTTAGCAAGGCCGTGGACAATGATAGTGTGAGCAAGATGTTCTTCTGAGAAGCCTGTAACACTTGTAAATTCTGCACCGTCATAGACGAGCTCTTCGTATATGTCGTCGCTCATTATAAGCACTCCATTTTCTACGCATACATCCCCCAGCGCTCTAATTTCATCCTTAGAATAAACTGAGCCTGTTGGATTACTAGGAGAATTAAGAATGAACAATTTCGTTTTTGGGGTTAATGCATCACGTAGTTGTTCAGGGGTTACTTTGAATTCGCTAGCGTCAGTGGTTTCAATTATTACGGGGGTAGCCCCGGCCAGTTTAGCCATTTCAGGATAACTTAACCAGTAAGGTGCAGGGATTATTACTTCGTCGCCCGCTTCGCAGGTAGCATAAATAGCATTAAAACATGAATGCTTCCCTCCGCAGTTTACAATTACTTGGCTTGGCTCGTATTCGACTTTGTAGTCGCGGTGGAATTTATCTGCAACGGCTTGGCGAAGTTCGGGGATGCCGCTACTTGGAGTATACTTCGTGAATCCATCTGCCAGAGCCTGGGCGGCTGCATCCTTAATGTGTTGAGGGGTATCGAAGTCCGGTTCCCCGGCTCCAAAGCCAATGACGTCTTCTCCCGCTGCTCGGAGCTCTTTTGCCTTGGCTGAAATGGCTAAGGTAAGTGACGGAGCGAGGGATGCTGCTCTACTTGAGATCGAGTAGTCCATATCTTTTATTTAAAATTATTTTAAAGAAATTTGGAGATTATCCTCCAACTTGCGCGCGGGCCTCTTCGGCTAAAGCCGTACTCAAGTATCGTTCGCCGGTCGAACAAGCAATGGTAACGATTGTCTTGCCTGCGTTCTCAGGGCGTTTAGCTACTTCCAGAGCAGCACAAACATTCGCACCGCTTGAGATCCCGCAGAGTATTCCTTCTTCCTTGGCCAATCGGCGAGCCATCTTGAAAGCATCATCATTACTTACCTTAATGCATTCTTTGATCTGATCGTCTCCATTTTCTCCTTTAAGATGAAGGTTTGAAGGCACAAAGCCAGCACCTGTTCCTTGAATTTTGTGAGGGCCGGGGGTCAACTCCTGACCAGAAAGTGTTTGAGAGATTACCGGGGAGTCTTCAGGCTCCATTGCAATTGCCTGGAAAGTAGCTTTTCGCGGTTGAATTACTTCGTAACAGCCGGTCAATGTTCCTCCGGTTCCGACACCTGCAACGACGATGTCAACAGCCCCATCGGTATCTTCCCAGATTTCTTCTGCTGTTGTTTGGCGATGAATTTCTGGATTCGCAGGATTTTCAAATTGTTGTGGGATCCAAGAATTCGGAGTGGAGGCTGCTAGTTCATTGGCCTTTTCGATTGCGCCTTTCATTCCCTTTGGGCCTTCAGTTAGCACTACCTCTGCGCCAAGCATAGCTAGTAAAGTTCGGCGTTCTAGAGACATGGTTTCTGGCATTGTTAGAATCAGCTTGTGCCCCTTGGCTGCAGCTACAAANGCGAGAGCTATCCCGGTGTTGCCGCTGGTGGGCTCAATAATTACTGTGTCATTGGTGAGGCGTCCGCTTTTTTCAGCCTCTTCGATCATTGCCATGCCAATACGATCTTTGACGCTGGATAGAGGATTGAAGAATTCACATTTCAACAAGATTTCGGCACCAACTCCCTCGGTGACTTTGTTTAATCGAACCAGAGGAGTGCGACCAATGGTCTCAACAATGTCATTATATATTTTTCCCATTTCTCTAAATGCGGTTTGTTTTTTTGAGCGTTGTGGCAATGAAGCCAAAGCTATGCCTATTTCTTGGCCGCTGTCCGCTTACGCTTTAGGTAAGCTTTTCGACGCTGACGTTTGATAAGTTTATTGTGTTGTTTGCCCATGATGTTTAAACATTTTCCGCGCAAAGGCGGCTGAAGATTATGCGGATTACCCGATTCATGTTCAAACACTATTTATTANTAGCACTGCTTGCAGNTGTCCTGGGATTTGGCTGTAAATCAACCAAGAAGCGAGAGCCTGGAGAAAATTATGCACTGGTGAATTTTTTCATTGAGCAAAATAATGATGGGACAAAATATTCTAAGCTCGTTTCTATTTACCCATCCGACCCGGANTTATTCTATGTAAACAGCAAGCCTTTTCTGGATACTGCAGACTTGGAGCGAGTTACCTTGATGGATGCAACAGGTGGATTCGCTTTGCAGTTTCAGTTTAATAGACACGGAACTGCAGTGTTGGAGAGCTACACAACCTCTTCAAAAGGAAAGAGGATGGCTATTTTTTGTCAATTTACTGACTCACGAGTGATAGCAGCGCCAATGATAACAAAGCGCAAAACAACTGGGATAATTCGTTTTACGCCTGACTGTACCCGTGAAGAGGCAGAACAAATTGTCAAAGGCTTAACAACTGCAATCAAGGAAATTAAAAAAAATAGCTGATGATTAGAGCCACTGCGCTGCTTATCTTAATCTCGCTTTTCACACATAAAGAGAGAGCGCTTGCACAGGCGTTTCAACTTCCTACACCCAACAGAGCGATATTTGTGGAAGGGAAGGAAGATAAGTACTTTACGCCAACCGTGGGACGAACATGGGAAAGTGGAACCTTCGGTTGCGTTAGGTCTGATGGATGGCAAATGCACGAAGGGATAGATATTAAGTGCATAGAGAGAGATAAAAAAGGTGAGCCTATAGATCCAGTTAGCGCAGCGGCTGACGGTGTAATATCTTATATTAATCCAAAGCCAGGTCTATCAAATTACGGTAATTATATAGTGATGCGGCATCAAATAGAGGGGATGGCTATTTATACACTATACGCACATCTAAGAAGAATTGCGGCAGGGCTTAAGGTTGGACAATTCAAAAAGACAGGAGAAATAATTGCGACGATGGGCAGGACAGCAAATACAAGGCAGGGGATTTCAAAAGAACGAGCGCACCTTCATTTTGAAATTAATGTATTAGCAAATAACTCCTTTACGACTTGGTATAAGAACCGCTTTCCGGGTCAAAGAAATGATCATGGAAACTGGAATGGGCAAAATTTGATTGGCCTTAATCCGTGGGATATTTTCGTTTCTCAAAAGAAAGCAGCATTAGCACGTCGAAAATTTAGTTTATTAGATTATATAAAAGAACAGCCTGTTTTGTGCCGTATAAAGTTAATAAAACCAAAGAATTTTAATATATTAGATAGGTTTCCTTTACTTGTTACAGAATCTAAAAATATAAAATTGGTCGGTTACGAGATTAGTCTAAACCCCAATGGAATCCCGGTAAGGATAATACCGATAGCTTCAGAAAAATTAGAATTAAAGGCATCCACNGAGCTAGATGTTGACCCTCAAGTTTACAAAGCTGCGCCGTGTCGTAAATTGGTATTTAAGAAAGGGCAAAAGTGGGTGCTTACAGCTAAAGGAATGGCGCACCTAGATCTTATAACAAGGTAAATTAATATTTATAAAATAAATATATTTGTATAATAATAATTCGCTATGAACGTGATGCCTGTTGATTTACTTTTTTTGTTATGGATAAGATAGGGATCATTGGTGGTAGCGGGCTTTACGATATTGAAGGATTTGATGCGAAGGATTGGGTAAGCATCGATACTCCTTTCGGAAGCCCATCAGACGAGTTTCTGGCTGGCAAATTTTCAGGGAGAGATGTCGTGTTTTTGCCTAGGCACGCAAGGGGCCATCGTATTCTTCCCAGCGAACTTAACCACCGTGCCAATATCTGGGCTATGAAGCAATTAGGAGTTTCATGGATTATAAGTGTTAGTGCAGTGGGGTCATTACAGGAAAAGTATGCCCCTGGAGATTTCGTGCTGATTGATCAGTTCATCGATAATACTAAGCAGTCTTCGTCCCATTCTTTTTTTGGAAGTGGGATTGTTGGTCATATTCCTTTTGGAGAACCGATCTGTCATGAATTGAAGGGAATCCTTCTTCGAGCGTCTTCGGATTTAAGCGTTACAACCCACGACAGAGGCACCTATGTTAATATGGAAGGGCCAGCTTTTAGTACTAGGGCAGAATCTTTGCGCAACCAGAAACTGGGGTTTGATGTGATAGGCATGACTAATTTGGGAGAGGCAAGATGCTCAAGAGAGGCTGAGATTTCATATGCCACTTTAGCTATGGTTACAGACTATGACTGCTGGAAAATTGAGACGGAGCCAGTATCTGTAGAGGAGATTATTTTATGCCTAAATCANAATGTAGCTAATGCTAAAAACATTATCAGCAATGCAATTGATATGATTCCAGAGAATTCATGCTGGCCAAGCCATAAAGTTTTAGATAATGCAATAATGACTGCCAGAGACGCTTGGCCAAGTGACACTAAAGAGAGATTAAGGCCTATTATCGGCAGACTATTATAATAGTTGTTCCACGTGGAACATTATAGATCACCGCAGCAAGAATTATGAGGGCCTTGAGTTTCGGTAAGTTCATTCGCCTCCTTCTGTCCCCGCTTAATCCAAACCATTAAAAGAGATACATCGGTAGGGTTTATGCCTGAAATTCGNGAAGCCAACCCGATGGTNGCTGGCTGTATTTCTTTAAGCTTNAGTCTAGATTCGGTTCGCAAGCCTGGGATNTNATCATAATCAATCCATTCAGGAATNGANCGNCCCTCCATTTTCTTNAATTGTTCGACTTCTATTTCCTGCCTTTNAATATANCCAGCATATTTGANGTTGATTTCAACTTGNTCAGCAACTTCTGGNGAAAGAGGGNCATCTGGTTGAGGNAGGTCTTTATGNCTGANGTCATTCCTCTTTAAGAGCTGTTCTAAAGAGTGAGTTCCCTGCCTTGTCTTTTTAACTCGTTCCAGTTCTTGTTCGTATTGAGATTTTTTATTGGAGAAAATATCATATTGTCGATTAGAAAGAAGGCCTGTCTGCTTGCTAATTTCGCAAAGCCGCAAATCTGCATTGTCTTGTCTTAACAAAAGCCGGTATTCAGCGCGAGAAGTGAACATTCTNTAGGGTTCAGCAGTGCCTTTCGTAATGAGATCATCAATGAGTACTCCGATATATGCTTGGTCGCGCCTTAAAACTAAGCCTTTTTTGTTCTGAATTTTTAGTGCNGCATTGATTCCTGCAATTAATCCCTGAGCGCCAGCTTCTTCGTANCCTGANGTNCCGTTNATTTGNCCTGCTAAAAATAGATTTTCGCANGGCTTAGTTTCTAGGGTGTTTTTCAACTGCGTTGGAAAGGCGAAATCATACTCGACGGCGTAGGCAGGTCTTAGGATTTCTGCATTTTCGCAGCCTTTTATGGTTCTAACCATTTCATATTGCACTTCAAACGGTAGGCACGTGGAGAATCCGTTTACATAAATTTCATCAGTACCGATTCCTTCCGGCTCCAAAAAAATTTGGTGGGATTCCTTGTCTGCAAAACGCACAACCTTGTCTTCAATTGAGGGGCAATAGCGAGGGCCGATTCCTTCAATTTCACCTGAATACATTGGTGATTTATGAAGATTGGCTCGAATGATTTCGGCAGTTTCGTCCGTTGTATAGGTTATGTGACATGGCAACTGGCCGTTTAGTCGGTCCAAAATAGATCCAGGAGGGTACTTTCCTTGAGAATGCCCTATATCTTTGGGATTTACTCCGGAATGTTCCACGTGGAACAAATCTTCTTTCCAAAAACTGAAACTAGGAACGGGATCGTCGCCGGGCTGAGTAGTGGTTTTGGAGAAATCGATAGAGCGTTTCAATAGTCGAGGTGGAGTTCCTGTTTTTAGCCTGCCCAACTCTAATCCCACCTCTCTCAATGAATCAGAAAAGCCCCCTACAGCGCTTTCTCCAGCTCTTCCTCCCGTCTGTTTGTTAGCCCCGACATGCATCAAGCCCTTGAGGAATGTGCCTGTTGTAATAACAACAGATGCCCCTTCGTATCTGGTTTCCATTGTTGTTTCAACGCCCATCACTTTTCCTGCCTTATGCACAAGTTGAGAAACTTGGCCTTGGCGAATATCTAGGTTTGGCTCGCGTTCGCAGAGCCATTTCATGCGAAATTGGTAAGCTTTNTTATCGCACTGTGCTCTGGGAGCTCGAACGGCAGGGCCTTTTTTTGTATTGAGCATCCTAAATTGAAGGCCCGTCATGTCTGTGCATTTACCCATTTCTCCACCCATGGCGTCTATCTCTCTAGCTATATGCCCTTTTGCCAAGCCGCCGATTGCAGGATTGCAGGACATCTGTCCAATAGTATCGGCATTCATGGTTAACATTAAAGTTTGACATCCTATACGAGCTGCAGCAAGCGCCGCCTCAACGCCAGCATGGCCTCCGCCAACTACGATCACATCGTATTTTTTTGGGTATACAAACATTTATTTTTTGGCAGAGAAGGTTACAAGGTCGATTGAATCCGCCTCATTTATTATTATACCGGAAGCTGAATTTGACGATATGTGTAAGCAGATTTGATAGATCTCCTCTCGCATATTATTCACTTCTAGCGCATCTGCTATTTTATCAATACTATAAGCAGAATTTGCATTTTTACTAAGGAAATTGATGATTTTAACTTGTAAATTGATGATTTCTTCAGCTGCTTTTTTCCCTGCTTCTACTCCTGGCTGATGGTATGCATTTATGTTTACGAGTGTAGAATAATATCCAACGGTGCGTTCGTATAATGCAATCAAAACCCCGATATTAAAACTGTCAATTTTTGTAATATTTATAGTTATAGATTCGCGGTCATTTTCATAAAGGGCTTTCCTTGTTCCTTGGTAGAATCCATCAAGATAGTCTCCAGAAGTGATAAGGTCCTCCACTTGAATTGAGGCTTCGCTTCTGTCTTTCAATACACGAATGAAGGTAACAAAAAAATTGTTAATGCCCTCTCGGAGCTGTTGAACGTATGCGTGTTGATCTGTTGATCCCTTATTGCCATAAACTGCTATCCCTTGGTTAACCAAGTTCTCATCTAAGTCATACTCTTTGCCAATGGATTCCATTACAAGTTGCTGAAGATATTTAGAAAATAATTCAAGGCGGTCTTTGTAAGGAAGGATTACCATGTCTTTTTTGCCGTGACCTTCACCGGCGTAATGCCACATACAGGCAAGTTGTGCGGCTGGGTTATCTTCGAATGATTTGCTCCTAGTAACCTGATCGCAGGCTCTCGCTCCATCTAAAAGGCCTTTGATGTCGATGCCTTGCAGTGCGGCCGGCAGCAGCCCAACTGAGGACGTTTCGCTGGTGCGGCCCCCTACCCAGTCCCACATTGGAAAACGCATAATCCATCCTTCTTTTTCAGCTATTTGATCCAGGGTGCTTCCTTCTCCTGTTATGGCCACTGAGTGTTTTGCAAAGTCTAATCCTGCGCACTTATATGCGGCTTGCATTTCCAGCATGCCATTACGAGTTTCTTTAGTGCCTCCAGATTTAGAAATCACAATAACAAGCGTATTTCCTAGTAAATTTGCTAATTTGCATTTAATTTGATCTATACCGTCGGGGTCTGTGTTGTCTATAAACCATGCCTGCAGCTTGTCATTATTTGGTTGAGACAAGGCTTTTGAAACGAATTGTGGCCCAAGTGCTGAGCCTCCGATTCCAATGACTAAAAGATGTTCAAAGCGGCCACTTTCGCCAGAAATAATTCCATTGTGGACATCAGAGGAAAAGGTTTCGATCATGTTTACGGTTTTATTTATGGCATCACGAATTTCATTTGTAGGGGCTAATTTAGAATTTCGCAGCCAGTAGTGTCCCACCATTCGATTTTCGTCTGGGTTCGCGATTCCTCCCTCTTCAAGTTCATCCATAGCTTTAAAAGCTTTTTCCAAACGAGGTCTAAAATCTTCAATGAATTCATCCCTGAACCTCATGCGGCTGATATCTAGGCCCAGATTGATTGAGGGAAACTCAAAGTAATATTTTTTGAATCTATTCCATAGTTGATTACTGTTAAGTTTGGGCATTTAAGATTTAGGGTTTTTGGCTGCCGAATTGGCAGAAGCGACGAATGCAACATAATTGGAGGACAAAGGCAATACGATGCTTATTAACTTATTGAGTTGTCAGAATTCTTGAACCAAGCCGTTGGAAACTTTAGAAGCAGGGAAGCAATGCCAGCAAACGATCGTATTCGAAGCAAACTCAGTAAAACTCCACATAAGCCGGGGGTCTATCTGATGAGGGATCGGTTTGGAACAGTCATCTATGTTGGTAAAGCCCGGGNATTACGAAAACGAGTCAGCCAATACTTTCATCCATCACGCCGACAAGGATGGGANCTTAAGCTTGCTGCATTAATTGAGGCAATCGAGGACTTTGATTTTCATATAGTAAANAGTGAGCCAGANGCGCTTTTGCTTGAGGGGAAATTNATTAAGGAATTCAAACCAAGATACAATGTCAGTTTCAGAGATGATAAGAATTTTCTTCTTATTAAGGTAAACCTTAAGGACGAAATTCCNAGNTTTACATTTACCCGAGTGCGACAAAATGACGGAGCAAAGTATTTTGGTCCATTTGTAAGCAGTGGGTCTTGTCGCAGAACAACAACGATGTTACGGAAAAAATTTAATCTCCGAGGGTGTCGGCCACTTGTTCCAACGAAGCGGGATTTTAAGCATTGTCTCTACGGTCACTTGCAGCATTGCTCCGCGCCTTGTGCTGGGAAAGTGACGCTAGAGGAATATCGCAAGCAAGTGGCTGCGGCTTGTAATTTTCTGGAAGGACAAACTGAAGAGTGGGAAAAAGAGATCGAGACNGAAATGCAAAAAGCCTCTGCAGATTTGAATTTTGAGAAGGCTGCTCGNTGCCGAGATATCATACAAGATNTACGTGAGACGACCCGAAAGACACGCAAATTCTCAAGGATCCCGNCAAATATGCCNGGCGCAATCGATTTCAAGCGCGACCTTGCAGCNCTTGGNCAGTCGCTTGGTTTGCCTNAGCCGCCTAAAAGAATAGAGGGCTTTGATATATCAAACATTAGTGGCACTTTTATGGTNGCNTCNATGGTCAGTTTTTTNAATGGAAAGCCAGATCGATCTCAATACAGAAGGTTTCGAATAAAGAGCGTAAGCGCACAAGATGATTTTGCCTGCATGGCNGAAACGGTTAAGCGACGTTANAAACGTTTAAGAGANGAGGGGAGAGNGATGCCTGACNTGATTCTTATNGACGGAGGNAAAGGGCAACTCGGGATGGCCTGNCGCGAATTGGCNAAGCTTGGTTTGGATCATTTNCAAGCCATTGGCTTGGCCAAGGAGTTCGAGGAAATCTTCCNGCCCGGACAAAGCAAGCCGTTGCGGCTTGGCTTGGACAGTGGAGCACTGAAGCTTCTGCAGCGGGTGCGCGACGAGTCGCATCGGTTTGCGAATACATACAACGCAGAGCTGCGATTGAAAAAAATATCAGAAAGTGTGCTGGATGACTTGCCAGGGGTTGGTGGAAGTCGAAAGGCAGCGTTGCTGAAACAGTTTGGCTCGGTGCACAGGCTTCGCGACGCCCCACTGGAACAAATTAAACAAGTCCCAGGGATTGGGGAGAAATCAGCAATTAAGATTAAAGATTTTTTGAATAGAAGATTGAAAGATAAAGCTTCAGCTTGAGCATATAAGGTTCTTCAATTGTTCTTATTATAAAGGAATGGAACTACAAAGGAATTGGTAATAGAGGAATTTGGTTCAACCTGTAATTCGAAAGTGTATTTTTTGTATAGTACATTGCTTGAGAATTTTTTTGAGTGCGTGTAAGAATTAAATTTTGTTTTGGATTCTCCTGCAAAAATTGTTCCCCCATGCCAAATTTCTTCTAGCTCTTGGGCTGAATAAAAAGATTTCATATTCTTATTGCCTCCTTTTTTTAAAGAATANGTGCATGACAGCAGTCGAAAATTAAAATCAGATTGGTTCATTAAGGTTAGGTTATAAAAATCTGTGTCTAGCGAAACAAAATCATGGGCCTTCGCCCAGCGCGATTCATCGGGTGACTTGCCGATGTAATCCAAATGAATGCTCAAATATTGATCTGGGATCATTTCAATAACTTCCTGATATGATCTTTCTTCTTCCGGTCCATAACCGCAAGAAACAAGCATTAANAAAATNAAAAAAATTAATAATTTTTTTNTCATTTAAGCATTGCCTTTATAAGGGCTGAGGGNGAGAATAATGAAATGCAATGCCCAGAATGCGGTTCGTTTCATAAGCATAAGTATGGAATGACATGCTCTTGTAAATATAAATTTGTTACAGATCCTAAGGTTTATGGATTTGGGGACAAAAGAATTAAAAATGCCGTTGCTAAACTTTCTGAGGGCGACAGTTATTTTACTCAAGAAGAATTATATTGTAAATGCTTCAAAAGAAAGAGCCTGACCGGAGCATTAGTATTATCGACGATAATGCTTATAGCAGGTTTAGTGTTTTATATGGCTTTAAGCGGAGATTCTAGCGCGGGGGCCCCTCCTGCATTTATGGGACTTATTTGCGTAGTAATAGCTCCGCTTATTTTGCTGGTTAGTTATTTTAATTTAAATAAATCAGACGACAAAGTTGTTGAGGCGGTGAATGCTTATGTCCGCAAATATTTTCCTCCCAATTTATTAAAGACGGAAAAAATTAAGGACAGTTCTTTTAAGCAACTAAATTATGAAGACTTCATGCCGGATCATTTTTTGGTGGTCGATTGTAAAGAGACTTTAGCACAGTTACTGACAAATGGATTTCATAGGGATAATAATTGCTTAATCATGACCAGTGATAAATTTCCGAAAAAAGCTTTTGATTTTTACAAGCTGACCAAACAAAAAAATCCAGCGACCAAATTACATTTATTCCATGATGCTTCATTAGGCGGGGATATGATTGGGAATAATATAGTTGCTGATTCAAGCTGGGAAACAAATCTGGAAGACCTTATAGATTTAGGAGTAAGAACAGAAAATTTAAAGAAAACAAAGAAAGGGATTTGGCGGAAAGAATTAGAGTTGGCCTTTCACAAAAACAAGGAAGGATTTATATCCGAGAAGCTTAACGGTGGGTGGAAATATATGATTGATTCACTTCCCCAAGGAAGGTTGCTGGCATTGCTTGGATTTGCATTTGAAACTAAACTCCCACTATTGAGTGACGAATTTCATCAGGCCTATTTGGAAAATAAGCCGGCTGCAGACCCTCACTATTACGGTAGCGATGGGGGTTATGATGACTTTGGCTGAAGTAGAATGTTTTCAGTTGTATGCAAATTAGGAGTACCATTTAGTGACTCTGAAAAAAATCAATATAAGTCTTTAGTTCCAAATTATAAATATTTTGATCAGCTGAGTTATACTACTCCACTAGGGGATCTCAATGTCCTCATCAAGAAGTGTGATCAGTCTTCAGGGCTTGTAAAAGAATTTGATTTAGCAGCCAGTAAATTTATTTTATTCGGAACTCCATTTATTCCAGAATTAAAAAAGGATTTTTATTCTCAAGTGGATGGATTTTTTGTTGGCATTGAAATTACAGAAAAATCCGTTCGCTTTATAAGAGACCCTATAGGCAGCAGGGCTTTCTATCATTCCCAAATAAGTAACAAGCCCGTACTTGCTACGGAAATAAAATCATTCAAGTGCATAGAAGGATTTGACCTAGTTCCAAGAGGAGAAGCTATTGCGGAATATCTTAGCTTTAGTTTTATTCCAGGAGAAAAAACTTTCATCAAAGACATAAATGAAATTTCTTTGGGTTCCTATTTAGAATGCGGAATACAATCAACCAAACAAGTCGATTATTGCAGGTACCACGAGAATGAGGGGCAATGGGACAACTTGGGAATAGATGAGCTGAAAGGGAAATTTAGCCGAACGCTCAAAGAGTCCAAAGAGATTTGTGATAAATCAGTTGGTTCCGAGAGCGTATATTTTCTAAGTGGGGGGTTAGATTCAAGTGCAGTTTTGGCAATGGCCTGTCAAAGTGGAGCCGCTGTGCCAAAGGAAACCTTGTCAGTTCACTTTGGTGAAGATTTGCCAAATGAAAATGAGTATATCGACTTAATGGTTGATAGATATAAAACAAAACATGAGTACTTGGAGGTGACCCCCAAAAAATTTATAGGCTCAATCGAAGAGATATTTGCGCATGTTGATGATCCGATTGGAGATCCCGTTGTTGTTCCTAATTTTTTGATGAACCAGCACATTTCGGGCAAGCGAAATTTTGTTTTTACCGGAGAAGGGGGAGACCCGTGCCTTGGAGGGCCAAAAAATAAAGCAATGCTGATGGCTAATTTTTATGGGCCAGGATTTGGAGATGATAGCAGGGACTATTTGGAGTTGAGTTATCTTAATAGTTTCAAAAGGGGGTTTGATGATTTGCATCTTTCAATCCCTGACATAAGCACAGATTCAATAAATAGGATGGTTGAATTTCTTTGCCCATACTTAAGGGAAGAGAGGTTAAAGCATTTTACCAATCGGATTATGCTTTCAAACATCAAACTAAAAGCAACGAGCTTGATTATGCCAAAAGTTCAAAAGACAACTATGGCATTCGGCAATATGTCTGTTTCTCCTTTGTATACAAGACGGTTCATAGAAGATTCAATGAAAGTACCCCCTAATTACAAATTAATGAATGGGGATGAGAAATACATATTAAAATTATGCATGTCGGATATAGTGCCAGCTGAGATAATAAATAGACCTAAAAGTGGAATGAGAGTTCCATTGAGAATATGGTCTTCTGCCGAATTATTAAGGTTTTACAAAGATTATTTATATTCTAATAAGACACTAGTTAAGCAGTGGATAAATTTCGATTATGTAAAAAGACTTATTTCAAAAAAAAGAGGGGAAGATCAGCCTTCGCGGGTAGGTTTAAAATTATGGATGATTATCTCGTTCTTTCATTACTTAAAAAATATTACAAATAAATGAATAATTTTATCATTGAAGATATAAAGAATTTTAAAATAGATTTTGATTTTCCAATAAAAGGGTTCTCAGCTCCCGCAAATTATAAGACTGACAAGGAAGTCAGTAAGCACAGTTCTCATTCGGTTTTAGGGATCACTTTGTCTTCTGGCAAATTGGAAACTGCTTCAAATACATATCAGCTCCCTGGTTGTATGTATTTTGCAACTAATGAATTTATAAAGTTGTCCTGTGAGCATGGATTTTTGATTTATGTTGATGGATTTCATTCAATGAATTGTGTAGGAGGCCCTATAGAAAATGAGGGAAGACTCAAATATATTGATGGTTGTACCGACAGCCTCCTTATTCCTCCTGTTATAAAAGGAGACCCTTGCTTAAACGCTTTGTATTTTCCAAAAGAAACAAAGCAAACTTTTCATACTCACCCAAGTTTCCGGCTTGGTGTGGTATTGAAAGGTAAAGGAATTTGCGAACATCAAGGCGGGGAAAGTGATTTAATCCCAGGGAAGGTATTCATGATTCCTAAAGACTGTGAACACCGATTTCAGACGGATAATAGTGAGTTGGTGGTAGTGGCATTTCACCCAGATTCAGATTATGGACCTGAGCATCAGGATCACCCCATGATTAATAAAACGGAGATCCATGGTATTAGTGCAAAAAACATAAAAAATATACAAACGACATGAGCGAGGAATATATATTTTTAAATAAATTTGCAGGGCTTGAAGAATATAATGATTTATTTGAGCCGCATCCGGCATATCAGTCCTTTGTGAGATTTTTTGAAACGGGGATTATTGATAGAACTCATACTCTCGATTCGGGATTTAAATATAAGGTGCTGGATCCGATTCCAAATCACAAAATATTTGAGGAGTCGTTTGATGTTATAATGACAAATAGAGCACATGAATGTGTTAAGGTTGCTAAAGAAACGGGTCGTAAGATCAGTGTGCTATGGAGTGGGGGGATAGACTCGACAGGTGTTCTACTTGCTTTAATTGACATCTTAGGAATCGAAGCATTTAGAAGCAATGCGGAGATTCTGCTTTCTCAAGAATCTACAAAAGAATTCCCCGAATTATTTAAATTCATTATTCAGAACAAATTTAAAATTATTCCTGTTACTCATCCTGTCTCTAAATATTTAAACAGTAATAACTTGAATGTTAGCGGGGAACATGGCGATCAATTATTTGGAAGTGATAAAATGCTTACATATGTCGAATCGGGATTAGGTGAGATTAAATATCAAGATATTATTCCAGTTTTGATGATGGACAAATTGGGGAATGCAAAAAAAGTAGATGCGCTTTGTAGTTATATAGAGCCTGTTATGAATAAGGCTCCTTTTAGTCTAGTTACTATTTGTGATTATTTATGGTGGGTTAACTTTNTTTTTAAATGGCAACAAGTGTCTCTTAGGATTGCGGTGTGGTCGATTGATAATATCAAACCAATTTATGAGTCGCTTTTCCATTTTTATAGGTGTGAAGAATTTCAAAAATGGTCATTAAACCAAAATAGTAAAAATCCAAATCATATAAATTTGTATAAAAAGCCTTTGAAGGATCACATCCAGCATCATTTCAATTGCGATCGTTATCTTGAAAGCAAAACCAAAGAAATAAGTTTAAGACCTAAAGGCGAGAAAAAATTNTGGCACCTAAATAGAAATAAATGGGCTTTTATAATAGATGCGGACTGGCGTTTATCCNGAAGGCAGATAATCAATGAGATTTATTAACAAACTATTTTAGTAGGTACTTATTAATTATTTTACTCATTTCACCAGATTCNATCATTTCGACTATTTTCCTGTTTAACTTTTCTAGTAANGCNNNNTTATTTTCATTAANAGGAAATGCGTAAAGTTCTTTGTTTAATGGTAAATTTAGCACTTCTATACTTCCCGCGAACTGTTTTGATATAANGTGCTTCATAATTGGTTTATCATGAACAAATGCATGAATTNCCCCTGCGTTGAGNGCATCCATTCCCATTTCCAGAGANTCAAATTCTATTTTTCCAAGGCCGCGTTCTTCCATAAATTCTACGGCTGAAGTTCCCCTTGCTACCCCGGTTTTTCTTTTCTCCAAGTCAGCAATTGACTGAACACTAGACTGTAATCTATCAACGGTTAATGAAGTGGTTATTGTGGCAGTTAAGCTAGAAATTAGTATAATTCCAGAGAACATCCAAATAATTGCTGCCAATCGCCCAGTAAAACTCTTAGGGGTCTTGTCGCCATAGCCAACAGTTGTCATTGTGACACATGCCCACCATATTCCTGCTACCATCCCTTCCTTAATAGGCTTGTCAAATTGGTCTGCGTTTTTTTTCCTTTCAACTAACCAAATGAAAAGGCCAACAATAAATAATAGAAAAATCCATGGGATAAGCGCGCCAACGATTTTTTTTACGACTTGGAGATAGTAGAATAATGGGTCACTATTTANTTTGGTCGCTATTGCCAATCCTGATTCGTAATAGGGAGTGCTAAAGTTTAAATATGTTTCACGATCCTGAGTAATGGAAATAGCCCCTAATCCAGTTTGAATACTATCTTCTTTGATTTGAACCAACAGCTCTTCTAGAGTTAATTCTTTGGTGGTAAATTCCTCTTTTGAATTAATGGCGTTCCATAAATCAATTGTGATGCCTTTTAACTCTCCTTTGTCTTTGAAAACAAAAGGAGGGGCCTCTTTTAATCCCAAGACTAAAGTTTTATCTCCAAATGCAGAATGAAAGAANGAAGNGAAANAAATNCANAATAAGGGCAAAATTTTCGANTTNNTTGTCATCTGCCTGTTGATANTGTTTCTTGAAACTTATAAATTCAATAAATTAATNTGNAGNCTTTANCTAATCCCCNCTTAGAGCGNNGNTCTAGNNNCTANAAGNAANTANNTGNNTAAGGGGNTTTTTGNCCGGTNGCNGTCTGGAACCTTGGNACAGANTCCGANATGAAGTTTGCCATCTTNGCATAGGTTTCNTCTTCNGCCCCNGGNGAGCAGATGGCGAAGTAGGAGATATANGCCCANCGCTGAAGTTNCCCNTNAGTGAGTAGGCCTTTGGTCATNGTCCACATNCGGGCGAAGTGATCNGTGGCTAACTTGTNGTCTGCGACAAACCANTAGACGTAAATGCCGCGCATTTGCACTTCGTTGCCATTGCNGTCNCNNAATGGNCGAGATGTTGTAAGNTTCATNGCNGGGAGANCGTAGGAATGAGGCTNCTTGATTGGNATNTTNACGGTNTCGCGACNNTCNATGGTGAATCCTTGGCCGGGCAAGCAGTATTCTGGTTTGTGNATGGAAGTNCGGTCTTTCCCCATCAATACAACGTTGTTCTCGATCCAAGTTTTATCCGGAAATGTATAGCGGCGCCGGCCGTAGGTAGTGTCGGCCGGTAGCCAATCCAATTCTTTGGTGGTGATCGGGGTCGCTTCTGAAACGCACTGCAGGAGGTCGACCGGCAAATCTACACCGTTAGTGCGGACCACTTTATTGGTTTCGTTAAGAATCTGCATCTCGGCAAGTCTGACTCCGGGNTCGCCGAGAGCGAAAGTGAGCCTACTNAGGAAGGCCGATGANGCNCCGATAAGTATGAGGAAAACTACCAGTATGGNTGCAGNCTTTTTATTCATCGGCNTCGTTCTTGGACAATNTTGGGACTACTTCGGNTTCGGGTTGGTCATCCTCTTTGATGATTCGGCCAAGGATNAATACTCCAATAAAAGCTGGAATGTAAGGAAGCAGACTTAGGATGCCGTTGTCGTGTACGAAATTGCCAGCAGCCTGGCCGTCCCCGGGCTTTGCCGTTTCGACCATTTCTGCGGCTAAGATAATCAATGTCAATCGAAGCACGTTTCCTGCAACGGCCAAAGGAAATGCCGACAAAATAATAACAGCAATTTTCCATTTTTTTTTGAATGCCACGAAGCCGTAGATAGTGAAAAAGGCAAGCGTAACGATTAGGCTCCTCAATCCACTGCACGCCGCTGCTATCGCGTATGTGTAGCGTCGTTGTGAGTCTGAGATCTGAACGCCCTCTTGGATTATGTCGATGCCGAGCAGCGTCCCGCAGATCCAACCGGTGATATCGGAGGCAATGTGGCTGAGTGGTACGGTCACGGTTTCTGCCATTGTCCCCACCGGCACCCCAAATGCAAAAAGCAGGCATGGGAAGAAACTGGTCTTCAGCCAGCCTGGCCCCCACACCAGTCCCATGAGGGCGTATATACCAAAGTAAAACCCGACAATCGAAACCCGGGCCTGCTGGATCACATACCCGATCAGGTGAATTGCCAAAGCAAGTGCAACTAATGTTAAAGCCGGCCACCAGGTTTGCTTGGGAGTAGCCAATATCTCTTCGCGTTTCCAATAAAACAACCCCAGCACGATCAGCGGGATGATGTAGCCCAGTTCATCGTCTTTCGAGGTGCTATAGGCGTAGTTCATCCATGCGTACAGAGAGTGAGTGTCGACGTAGCCTAGGGTGGAATTACCGAGGAAATGGAAGAAAACCAACCAAGTTCCGAACAAAACGAGAAACAACGGCTTGTCCGGAAGGCCGCCCCAGAGGCGCGAGATTTCTTCCTTCACGCCGGGATGTGGGGCTTGGTTTTGTTTTTCTAGCTCGCTCATGGCAAGTTGCGGCATAGTTTAAACGGGTCGGGACTAAACCGCGAGCAAACCCTAACACCAAGTACGGCGAAGCATATCAATGGCGTTTAAGCCCATGACATTATTAATGTCTTCAGGAGAGTAGCCGCGGGCGGTGAGCAAGCTCGGTAATTTTTGTAAATCGGCTATCGAGTCTAGGTCCCCTGGCGATTGCTCAAGCCCGAAGCCTCCGTCCAAATCTGTCCCAATGCATGCGTGTTTGGAGTTGCCTGCAAGTTGGCAAACATAGTCAATATTATCGACCACATGGGACAGTTTAACTCCAGAGGACAGGGGTGTTGTTACTCCGCGTTGCCAGTCCGGGATAAGCATCCATGCATCCAAAGCGGCCCCGATAACTCCCCCGCGCTCGACAACGCGCTTGATCTGTTCGTCGCTAAGTTGTCTCTCTCCTGAGACCAGAGTACGGCAGTTGCAGTGACTAGCCCAGACGCTGCCTGCAAAAATATCCATCGCTTGATCCAGCGATGTATCGCTTAGGTGGGTTACATCTAAAATAATATTCAATNGCTCCATTTCACGCAGTAGGTCTGGGCCTCCAGAGCCTAGAGGGCCACTTTCGCCCGTACCAGGAGCATACGTCCCAGGGCCATAGTGTGCGGGTCCAATTGCACGTAATCCTTTTTCGTAAGCCAACTCAAGATGTTGAAGCGTTATCATTGAGTCAGCTCCTTCTAGACTCAGGACATATCCAATGGGAAGTTGATTATTTTGCCTGGCTTCCCATTTGGTTATGTGGGTATCAAGTTGTTCCAAATTACAAATCTGAGTTAGCTCGCCTTGGCGTTCCAATTCATTATACCAGGATAATTGCCCTTGCGTCTGTGCCCAGGCTTGGGCTGGGGAATGCCATCCGGGCAAGGGGTTTTTTTCCTTGGTATAGCGTGCAATTTGGGTTGCAACGCATAGACCTACATTACCTTTACGCATTTCTGGGAGACAAACCGTTCCATTTCCGCGATCCGGTTTATCAATTATTCCGGCTTCACGATCACGAATATTTTGGAGCGGCTGCGTCAAATCGCGGTTCCATTCAATTGCGTTCATTGACAGATCTAAATGAACATCAAAAATAAAAGGGTGTGGTTCGTGCATTACAGGGTAACTGATTAAGTCTCAAGGACTGCGACAGTCAAAAGCAGAAATTCAAACCTGTGAAGCNTATAGTCAGCAGGTTAAAGCGCTTGGCCAAGTTTGAGTGCTGATTTAGGGTCGTGGTCTGGTTGNCTGTGTGCAGGCCAGAAAAAAGATGGGGAACCAAAAAAATACTTTGGAAGAAGGTAATAACGAAGCGAAGTCTGAATCACTGGATTTTATTCGGGAAATTATTGCCAACGATTTGTCTAGCGGAAAGCATGAAGCCCCTGTCACGAGGTTTCCTCCTGAGCCTAATGGCTACATTCATATTGGTCATGCCAAGTCTATCTGCCTAAATTTTGGGCTTTCAAAGGAGAATAAAGGGGGGACTTGCCATCTAAGGTTTGACGATACGAATCCTGTCAAGGAGGACATCGAGTATGTTGATTCAATTAAGCAAGACGTTTCGTGGCTGGGGTTTGAATGGGGAGAAAATCTTTTTTTTGCCTCAGACTATTTCGAAAAGTTATACGATTTTGCTCAGGACCTGATAAAAGCAGGCAAAGCTTATGTTTGCGACCTTTCGCTTGATGAGATTGCGGAACACCGCGGAACACCAAAAAGTCCTGGNAAAAATAGTCCTTATCGAGACCGTTCNACTGCTGAGAATATAGATTTGTTTGAGCGAATGAGGAATGGGGAATTTGAGGACGGAAAGATGGTATTGCGCGCTAAAATTGACATGGCGTCCCCTAATTTGCATATGCGGGACCCTGTACTGTATCGAATTCGAAAAACAGCACATCATAGGACGGGAGATAAGTGGTGCATTTACCCGATGTACGACTTTACCCATTGCTTATCAGATTCTATTGAGGGTATTACACATTCACTTTGCACNCTGGAATTCGAAGTGCATCGACCCNTGTACGATTGGGTANTAGCCAACGTCTCTGTGGATTGTCATCCTCGTCAGATAGAATTTGCTCGCTTGAATTTGACTTACACGGTTCTCAGCAAGCGCAAACTTTTGGAACTTGTTGAGCAGGGTTATGTTGATGGATGGGATGATCCNAGAATGCCGACTGTCTCTGGTTTGCGTCGTCGAGGCTTCACCCCGGCCAGTATTAAAGCCTTTTGTCATACAATTGGGGTGACAAAGTTTAATGGCCTGACCGATGTGGCGCTTCTTGAGCATAGCCTGCGACAGGATTTAAATGAAACGGTGGAGCGGCGCCTGGCTGTACTTAACCCCATCAAGGTTGTGATCACCAACTTTAAGGAGGGACAGATTGAAGAGTTGGAAGCTATAAACAATCCGAAAAGTCCAGAGGCAGGAACTAGGACGATGCCCTTTTCTCGTGAAATTTATATCGAGAAAGATGATTTCATGGAGGATCCACCGAAAAAGTTTTTCCGCCTTGGCCCAGGTCGCGAGGTTAGGCTGAGGTTCGCTTATTTTATTACCTGTCATGAGGTCATCAAAAACGACGATGGAGAAATTGTAGAGTTGCATTGTACATACGATCCGGAAACTCGTGGAGGGAATGCTCCCGATGGGCGTAAGGTCAAAGGCACGATTCACTGGGTTTCCGCAGCTAAAGCATTTGAAACAAATGTGAGACTATATGATCGCCTTTTCACGACGGAAGACCCGAATAAAGAGGTGAAGGGTAAGACATTTCTTGACTACATAAACGAATCGTCACTAGAGGTCATTGCAGATGCAAAGCTGGAGCCAAGCCTTTCCGAGGCGAACCCGGGGGAATCATTTCAGTTTGAGAGATTGGGGTATTTTTGCGCAGACTTAAAAGACTCCGAAAATGGCAAGCCAGTATTCAACCGCACTACAACTTTGCGTGACGCTTGGGCCAAACAAAAAAATAAGGGGCAATCATGAGCCAATGGCTTGGGCAAGCGCGTTGCCTTTTGAGAACAAAACACTAAACTCTTTCTGAAGGGTTCGAATCAAATATGGACGATCTTTGCCAAAAAGTTTGGAATGGAGAACGCATTACTGAGTCGGAGGCGATTGAATTGGCCCGGCTCCCGTTACAGCAGTTGGGAGCGCTATCGGACCGTCGCCGCCGTTTGGCAAAGGCTGATGACTATGATGGGCAAGGAAACGAGATTGTTACTTATATNCTGGATCGCAACATAAATTATACCAANGTGTGTAATGTTTACTGTAAGTTTTGCGCATTTTGGAGAACAGAAAAACAAGAGGAGGCCTATGTCATTTCTCATGAAGAAATTGATAAAAAAATTGAGGANACAGTAGCTCTTGGAGGCACACAAATTCTTATGCAGGGAGGGCACCACCCAAAGTTAAACAAGCAGTGGTATCTTGATTTACTTGGGCACATTCGTGAAAAATTTCCAGAGATCAATATCCATGCATTCAGTCCAAGTGAATTTATTCATTTCCGGGATGTTTTCGATGAGCCTCTCGAAACTTTAGTTCGTGATTTTCGAGATGCAGGGCTAGGATCTATACCTGGAGGAGGAGGAGAGATCCTGGTGGATAAAGTTCGCAATCGCATCGCTCCATTGAAGGCGATGACAGATGATTGGCTGAAGGTGATGGAGGTCGCACACAAACTCAAAATGGCTTCTACTGCAACTATGATGTTTGGACACGTAGAAAGTATTGAAGACCGTGTTGAACACCTTGAAAGAGTAAGGCGACAACAAGATGAGACAGGTGGATTTACTGCTTTCATTGCATGGACCTTTCAGTCAGAAAATACTAAACTTAAGGCTCCAACAGTTGGAGCAAACGAGTACTTGAGGATGCAAGCGTTGAGTCGGATTTACTTGGACAACGTTCCAAATATTCAGAGCTCTTGGGTGACNCAGGGCCTNGAGATTGGGCAAGTNGCGNTGAATTATGGAGCAAATGATTTAGGCAGTATTATGATTGAAGAAAATGTTGTTTCTGAGGCTGGNACNACATTCTGTATGGATGAGGGAGATATGCAGCGACTCATTAAAGATATTGGATACACGCCCCGCCAGCGCGATAATTGGTATCGCTTGGTCAACAATAGAGCTGTAGCAGCGTAATGAATTTGAAAATAATTAATATTCCTTTGGCTCTTNATCATTTAGCAAAGTATGTGCTTTGTTTTTTAATAGCTTGGCTTTTGATGATCGGGGCAGGTTGTCGCTCTCCAAAAAAAGGNAACAATACTTTCAATCTTAATGATCGCGTTAAATACAATGCGGCTTATGATAAGGAACTCGACTCTATTTTTAATCTCTCAGAAAAAGGGAAGTGGGAGGAGGCAGANGCCGAAATAAGCTTGNTGNTNCAACAATATCAGGAAGATCCCGTCTTGANGCGTATTAGCGAGTGGGTGACGACTCAAAAAAANCTTCTTCGCCAACAAGCNGTTGAGGACCGTATTCGCAGTGTGAATGCTAGGCAAACAGGGATGAACCCCACGCTTAAAGAACTATGGAATGAAAGTAAGGATAGAGGCCTGCCTCCTCGCAAAGATTTGCGCGATGCCTTGGAGATGATAGAGGCAACACCTTATGTCCCGGAGACTTTTGGCAAAAAGGTAACCAAAAAAGGTTTTCTTTTTGACGCGCAGAGCGAGAAGGGGCGAATGTCAGAGTTATTAAAAATCAAGGTTTCCATTGAAGTAGAAAATCTTTCTATTCAGCAAATCCTTTTTGATCTTGGTAAAAAGGAGGGGATTAATTTTGTGGCTGATCAGGACATGAAGCCTCTTCAGCAAAAACTGAGCCTAAAGCTTGATAATGTGTCGCTAAACGAATTGTTGGAATATATCGCGCGAAATACAGGTGTGAAATTCCAAGTAGGAGAAGAATTGATTTGGGTCATAGACGGCAAAGCTTCAAAAGAATTGATAGAAGAAACGAGGTTCTACAGGTTGCGAAAAGGATTTATTGTGCCTGCGCAATTTGGTCCTGATGAGACTGTTTCTGTTACTACTACTCCTGCCGAAGGGCCTTCCGTTACAAGGGAAACGTCGACTTATAATAAGTTTGTAAATGATAGCAAATCCCAGAACCCGTCAATTGCTGAAGCGATAGAAAAGTTCTTTAAGGGAGAGTTCATGATCGATTATGAGCGTAATTTAATTGTCGCCACAGGGACCCCTTCACAATTTGAGTTGCTAGAAAAAATTATTGCCGAGTTTGATCGGCCTATTCAACAAGTGCTGATAGAAGCACGTTTTATTACAATTTCTGAGGCAGCGTTTTTAGATCTGGGTTTTAGGTGGGCATCGAGTATTGCAAATGGATCAGTAAAAGATCAAACGGGAATAAGTCAGGGAAACATCGGCGGTCAGGAAGGAATGATTACACGGATAACATTAAAAAATGTTTTTGATAATGACAGTATCCTTGAGAATGCAGATTTGACTGCGGTGCTCAGTGCGCTTGAGCAGAGTGGAGAAAGTCAATTATTGAGCTCTCCCAGGTTGACTCTTCTTAACAACCGACCTGGCAAAATAAATGACGGAGAAGTTAATTATTATTATGAGCAATTTGCCATTGAGGAACAATTTTTAGGCAATGAAAATAATTTTAGTACTTCTGCTCGCCTAGTTCCAACGGGAAAACCAAGCAAGATCACGGCAGGAGTTTCTCTTGATGTTGTGGCAAGTATTGGAGGGGATGGACAAAGCATTTTGTTGGCGTTGCATCCTGTAGTAAACCAGAATGTAAGTTATGTTTCTCTTGATGGGCAGACGGTGGANCAGCTCGACGAGAATGCAGGTAATCAAATGCAAATCTTTCTTCCTAAATGGCGAACGCAGGAATTGTCAACGNGAGTTGTGGTTGGNTCAGGGCAGAGCATAATGATGGGAGGAGTTCTTCAGCGTGAACAGCGTACGGTGGTAGAGTCCGTCCCGATCCTTGGTAATATCCCAGGTATAGGGGCTCTTTTTCGGAAACGTGCCACTCTAGATAAGCCCCGGTATCTTCTTATTTTCGTAACAGCAACATTAATTGATGAGGATGGATCGTTTATTACTTACGAAAATCCTGAACCTGGCTTGCCGGCTCCGGTAAGAGTTCCCAAGGGATTGAATACTTCGAGTTCTTCAGCGTTTCCTGCAGCTCCAAAGCCTGCAACAAAGCCGAAGCCTGCTGAAGCGAATCCTCCGCAGTAGTTAAATTCTGGTCAATGAGATCTGTTATTATTTTCTGAAAAAAATTCAGTTAGAGATCAATCAAATTAAAATTAATATACCTATCAATATGCCAAAAATCGAACGCGCACTAATTTCAGTTTCAGACAAGGCGGGGCTTATTCCGTTCGCGGAAGTGTTAGACCGAGCAGGTGTCGAAATTCTTTCGACTGGAGGCACGGCAAGGGCGCTAAGAGAAGCCGGTATTCAGGCAATAGACATAAGTGATTACACCGGCTTTCCTGAAATGCTTGATGGGCGAGTGAAGACGCTCCACCCGATGGTTCATGGGGGGTTACTTTACTTACGTGAAAATGGTGACCATGTTAAAACAACAAAGGAACATGGAATCCACTCGATCGATCTAGTTGTCGTGAACCTTTATCCTTTTGAACAAACTGTCGCCAACCCAGACGTTACGATTGAGGCCGCAATAGAGAATATAGACATTGGAGGGCCTTCTATGTTGCGCAGTGCAGCTAAGAACCATCAAAGTGTTACCGTCGTAGTTGACCCTGGCGATTACGACCTTGTGGCTAAACAGATTGCAGCGGAAGGAAACACAACGCCTGAATTACGACGCCAGTTGGCCGTTAAAGTTTACTCGCGAACATCTGCATATGATGGNGCCATAGCTAAGCACCTCAATAATGTTTATGCTAATGACCCGCCGAGTGTGGAAGTGCCTGATGAGTTGGTTTTACGCGCAGCCAAGGTGCAAGATTTACGATATGGTGAGAACCCTCACCAACGTGCTGCTCTTTATGGGAGTTTTGGCGAATTTTATGAGCAGCTTCAAGGAAAGGCACTTTCTTATAATAATATTTTGGACCTCACCGCAGCGGCGCAATTGATTGTCGAATACAATGCTGATGCACCGACACTTGCCATTCTTAAGCACACGAATCCCTGTGGGCTTGGTCAGGATGACAAGCTCGTCGAGGCTTGGGAAAAAGCTTTCGCAACGGATAGGCAGGCTCCGTTTGGTGGGATTATTGCTTGCAACACTAAGTTGGACTTGGCTACAGCAGTACAAATAAGTGAGATTTTTACAGAGGTTATTATTGCACCTGAGTTTGCTGAAGAGGCACTTGAGTTATTAGGGAAAAAGAAAAACCTGAGGTTGGTAAAGCTAAAATTAGATCAAGGCAAAGCTTCGCCTTGGGATTTGCGATCTGTTGGAGCGGAGTCATTTCTTTTACAGGAGAGAGATCTTAAAGCGACCGATGCAAAGGATTTAAAGATTGTAACTGAGCGCCAACCGACCGATGACGAACTAAAGGCGATGCTTTTTGGATGGAGGGCAGTAAAGCATTTAAAATCCAACGCAATACTATACGCAGCCAAGGATCGCACATTAGGAGTTGGGGCTGGGCAGATGAGCCGTGTTGATTCTAGTCGTATTGCGGTATGGAAAGCGGGAGAAGCGGGTATTGATTTAGAAGGAAGTGCGGTTTGTAGTGATGCCTTTTTCCCTTTCGCAGATGGACTGATCGCTGCTGCTGATGCTGGGGCTAGTTCGGCGATTCAGCCTGGGGGTTCCAAGCGGGATGATGAGGTGATAGCTGCAGCTAATGAGCGAGGCATGGCGATGGCATTTACTGGAGGCCGCCACTTTAGACATTAACGCTTCCGTGTTATCCAAACGTCAATGGCATCCTGAGTCACTAATTTCATTTGGTGCCTCACTTATGATCGCGCTTGGTTTGGGAGGATCTCTCGCCAGTTTTCTAGAGAACGAATCATTAGAACAAATGTTGGTGAATATTTTGGTTCTTCCCATAGCCATCCTTATTTCGTTGTTTGTTTGGTTTCAGGTTAATATACGAATTTATAAGGTGCCTATGACTTTAGGTGAAACCTTTGGATTTAATCGTAAAAAGGCAATCCAATGTTTGTTGCTCGGCTCGATCGTCGGCTTTGTTTTGGTTTTAGCCGCCATGTTGCTTGCTTTTGTTAGTGCCAAGACAATAGAGGCGCTTGGTAAAGATCCAGGGCTAGCTAGTTTGGATGAAGATAAAAATGGAGTGATAACTTTAGAAGAATGGCAAAATGCAGAAGACGTTTTATTTTCCTTGGACTCTAATAAAGACGGGCAATTATCCAGAGAAGAGATTATGGCCAAATCAAATATTTTTGGGGATGCACCGAGTCTAGTAGTTTTAGATATTGATAAAGACATGGTCATATCTAGAGAGGAAATTCAAAATGCTGCGTCGAATTTGGCTTCTCTTGACAAAAATAAGGACGGGCAACTTTCCGGGGGGGAAATAACTACTAAAGCTAATCCTCAAAAGCTGGTGCTTGTCATTGCAGATTTAGTAGAAAAAAAACGGTATGTTATTTTGGGGGTTTTTGTTTGTATGGCGGTTTTGGTGGCCCCAATTGTTGAGGAGATTTTGTTTCGAGGGATCCTATATCCAGCAATCAAGCAAATTGGATATCCTCGATTGGCAGCAATTAGTACGGCGATTCTTTTTGCGCTTTTCCATGTAAACTTAGTTACGTTTGCATCACTAACTGCTGTGGCATTGGGGCTTATTGTGCTTTATGAATTTACCGACAATTTACTAGCTCCAATAATTGCTCATTCAATTTTTAATGCTTCAAATGTATTTATGATCTTCCTCTCTTCAGGACAGTCTTCGGCTTCAAGTTGGATAATTTGGTGATGAGTGATGAAAAGAAAAACGCTTCTGCAAAGTCTCCCAGTGAGCTGGAACTGCTTGCTAGGCTTAAAACGAAACTACCTGTCGATGATTCGGTTATTGTTGGCGCCGGTGACGATTGCGCAGTTATAGATGCCGGTATTCCAGGCAAATGGCAGCTTCATAAGACAGATGCTGTTGTCGAAGGCATACATTTCACACGAGATACTGATCCTAAAAAAGTTGGCCGAAAAGCCATTGCCCGAGCATTGAGCGATATCGCTGCTATGGCAGGGACTCCTCGCTGGGCGACCATATCGTTGGGATTGCCCGATAGTTTCACGGGAGAACTGGTTGATATGATTTATGAAGGGATTACAAGTTTTGCCAAACTAAAGGATGTTGCAATTGTTGGTGGTGAGACGGTTTCTACCCCTGAAAGATTAGTGATAAGCGTGACGGTGATTGGAGAAGTAGAGCGAGATAAATGTGTGCTTCGCTCAGGTGCAAAGTCTGGGGATGGGATTTGGGTTACTGGTGAGATGGGAGGTTCCATTTCAGGGCATCACCTCGACTTTTTACCGCGCTTGGAAGAAGCGCGATGGCTTGCTGCGAATTTTTTACCCACCGCAATGATAGATCTTAGTGATGGCCTTGCAGGAGATCTTGGGCATTTGCTGGATGAAGCAAATGCAGGCGCGGAGCTATTAGAGGCGGCCTTGCCGATTCGTCGTGATGCCCGAATCCTAGCCCGAGAATCTAATGCCGCTAAACCTCCTTTGATAGCAGCGTTAACCGATGGGGAGGACTATGAACTTTGTTTTACTTTAAGTCCGGGGAATGCTGTTAAAATGTTAGATGAATTTCGACAAGCATTTCCTGAGACCCTGATTAGTTGTATAGGCAAAGTTATTAATGAACCGGGGTTGAAGATTAAACAAAAGGACGGTATCAAAGAGTTTGCAGCACGTGGCTTTGTTCATTTCCAATAGTCCAGAAGAAACCTTTGATCTGGGTCGCCAGTGGGCCGCAGATGTGTCCGCGGGGTGGGTCATTGGACTTATGGGGGATCTTGGAACTGGAAAGACGCAATTAATTAAAGGCCTTTCTATGGGGATGGGAATTGAAGCAACTGTGAGTTCGCCGACATTTTCTTTGCTCCAAGAACATGATGAAGAAGGTCGATTGCCGCTAGCGCACATAGATCTTTATCGGCTGGAATCACAAACGGAAATTGTCGGAGCAGGTTTAGAGCACTTCCTTGTATCTCCTTATGGAGTAACGGCAGTGGAATGGTATGAAAGGTGGCTGGTTGCAAAATGGCATCCGGGGCAGGCGTTGCCGGAATCTTTTCAGCCTAGTAAAGGGGTTACCTTACGGTTGGTTGTGTTGAGTGATATAGGGGAGACTGAGCGGGAAATTAAATATGAAGACTTTAGCGGTTGAATTTTCCTCTGATCAACGGAGTGTGGCTGTGTTAGATGGAGACAAGCTCCTGGCTGAGAAAACGGAAAGCTTAGGCCGTAATACAGAGGCAATCCGATTAATTGAATCCGCTTTGACTCAAGCACAAACAGGACGCCGGGATATCGAATGCATAGCAGTAGGGGTGGGCCCGGGCTCATATACAGGAATCAGAACGGCCATTGCCCTTACGCAGGGGTGGCAACTTGCTGCCGAGATTAAAGTGCAGTCGATAGATAGCTTGGAAGCGCTAGCTTTTGGTCAACAGGCTGCGGGAGAGAGAGGGGCAATTACTTTTGCAGTTGATGCCGCGCGTGGCGAATTCTATGTAGCTAAGTTCGAGTTAGGGGATGAAGNAATCAAAAGTCTAGAACACACGCATTTAGTTAAGCGGAGAGAATTTGAGCAACTTTTAAATAGTGAACCGATGATCATGGGGCCAAGTTTGGAAAAGAATTTTTCAGCCGCTAACGATCGATACCCAGCCGCGAAGCAGGTTGGAATTATAGCCTCTTTAAGTGCAAATTTTACTGAAGCATCCGAACTCGAGCCTGTCTATCTGCGTCAACTTGATTTTGTCAAAGCCCCTCCTCTCCGAAATATTCCTCCTTTACCCCCAATTTGATTTTAATTTAACGTAGCTAGGTAGGCAACCAGATCGCGAACCTGTCGCAGATTAAGAATCGTTTTGAAGTCGGGCATTGTGCCAATTGGCTTCGATTGGGATTTAAGTTCGGAGGCGGCAAAATTTTCCAATGAGTTGTCAGGAAGTTTGATGGTAATTCTGTTTCCCTCCTTGCTTATTAAGGTGCCGCTGATTGTACGCCCATCCGTGAGTTGTACTGTGACAATCCCGTAACCTTGTGTGATTTNGGCCTGTGGATCGACAATGGACTGGAGCAGATATTCACGCGAATGCCGTTTNGCGATGCCCTCCAAGCTCGGNCCCACCTGCTTGTCGATCTGCTTTAACGCATGACACNTCGAGCATTGGGCCTGCGCGTGGCCAAAAAATATACTATTTCCTTTTTCGGCGTTACCTCCCTTCAGGGCAACGCCATAGCGCGTCATTATATCCTGTTTGTTAATGTAATTATTATAATGCTCCAACTGCATCTTGAGACCCGGGGAGTCACGCGAAATAGTTGTGGCTGTTTCGAGGACTTCCAGCTGGATTTCAGGGGAGATTCGCCCTGCGATTAGATCTTTGACTAGTTGTTCAATTATATACTTCTTTGAGGTCAGCTTTGGGATCATTTTGATCGCTTGCTGTAACTCAACCGTATCGGTGGAATTTTTAAGTGTTGCAAGCAGGTAATTATCAACGGCAGAGCCTCCAAGTTCAGCCTCTGTCAACTCTTGTGCAGCGACCATGCGCAGTGCAGTAGACTTNGAACTTAAGACTTGGACGCCGACNGAAGTAAACAAAGTGAGATCCCATTTGCGCAACAGACGAAGCCATTCCTTTCGTAAAACGTTTCGTTGCTTTTCATCCAAGACGAAGTCAGCCGCTTGATTCAGTTTTGTTTTGTCCGGATTGATCCTTTGTAATACTGCGATGGCTTGCCGCGAAATCTTGGCTTCAGTGTCATTTGCCAGAGCCCAAATTTCTGGGCCGATAGCTGCATTGAGCGCGTCCATGTCACCTGCTGAAACGGGGAAGTAACGCCCGTCTATNGGATCTAGCTGGNATGCTTGCGGCCAAGATTCGANNGCGTAAAGCGCTTGAATACGAAGAGCGCGACTCAGACTTGGGCTCGCGAGGAAGCGAGAAATACGCTTTGCAGAAGCAAAGGTTCCAAGTCGACGATTAGCCGCAATTGCGCGAACGTTAACAGCGGGCGGATGTTGCGGATCGAGCGACCCTGCAACCGCGGAAAGACTTTTTGGATACGCCAAAAATGTTTGAGCATCGGCTTCATCGTAGATGGCTCGAACAGCGTCGCTCATGACTTGCGTTGAAGCATCATTTACAAAGGACGTCAATTCCTTGAAGCCTTTTAGTCGCCTTAGGGAGACGACGGCGGCAATTCGCATGGCTTCCGAAGGGTGTCTGACGAAGGTTTCCAGTTCTCTTGGTGAGGCAACTCCGACTAAGCCAGTGACGCCGGCATGGCGCAAAAGAGGTTCCTTGTTTTCAGCCGAAACGATCAGTTCTTCAAGAGCGCCCAACGCATTCTTGCTATTGAGCTTGCCGCAGGCAATGCCGGCCATCAGTCGCACACGCGGTGATGGATCACGAAGCATGATAGGTATTCGATTTTCCGGATCAAAGCCAAGCTCACCTGCCCAGCGAGCGGCTTGAGCACGCAATTCATCACTGCCGTCGTCGCATAGGATTGTAAGTAAGTCGGAGTCCCTGTACTTCAACTGCCCTAGTCCCCACAAGCTATGTAGCCGAGGAAGGAGCTCGGCTTTACGATTTGTTGCCAAGGCACGCAGGGCCTTACTCTCACCTCGGGCGACAAGTGCAAACTGCGCTTGCTGGCGAATTCGGCGATCGGCGTGTCCAAGAAGGGCAAGAAGTTCATCAACGGATTGGGGTTTTTGGTCTTTAGCCAAGATCTCCTTAACATGGTTCATCTTCTGCGAATTGGTTTTTGCCTGCAGGGTCCAAAGTTGACTCATCCCGCGGCTGGGCTTCCAGAGGGTGAAATAGAGCCGTCCATCAGGTCCAAAAGCCGACGTTAATACCTGCACCCCGAGTCCTTGTATAAGTATATGCTCCCCCTGTCTTTTGAAACTAGCCCCGTCAGCGATCATCTTAAAAGCACGAATATTACCCATTCCACCCAGGAGAAAATGATCTTTGTA
>PAOJ01000026.1 GCA_002708005.1 Verrucomicrobiales bacterium
AATATTGGTGTCCGCTATAAGGGCAACAGTTCATCGCAACCAAATCAGAAACATAAACGAGGCTATTTGATAAATGTTAAAAAATTCAACAAAGACAACCGTTTTCTTAAACTTAGGCGCATTGCTCTAGATAATGGAGTTCAATTCGGCAGCCTTTTTAGTGAACCAATNGTGACAGATATTTTACGGGATTTGAATATTCCATCATCTCGATATAATTATGCTAAGTTGTTNATTAATGATGATTACAAAGGCATCTACGGAAATGTTGAGCGAATTGATGAATCTTTTATCGAACGTCACTTCGGATCAAGTCGAGGACCACTATTTAAAGTTCATATGCCTGGGCCGGGNGCTAATTTCTCTTATGTTGGNAATGATACAAATCAATATAAAAAAGGATTTGAGCCAAAAAATAAANATGCAGAAAAGTCATTTAATGAACTAGTCAGCTTCATAAGGGAAATAGACAAGGTTGATCAAACTAGTTACGAAGACACGCTTCATAAGCAATTAATATTAGATCATTTTCTAAAAATAACCGCAGTAATGCTTTTTGCAGGTTGCTTTGACCAGCTCACTGGATGGAACCCTCATAATTACTATCTTTATCGCAATCCTAAAACAGATCTATGGAGTTATATTCCATGGGATTTGGACGTTGGGTTCACTGACCGTGCATTTGGCAGCATACCAGTTATCGACGGCTGGAACGCAGCCTGGCCAATTCCAGGCGGACCGCCAAAACCTATTCTTGAAAATATAGTCTCAAACAAAAATCTCCTAAAAAAATACAGGGAAACAGCGTCAATTTTACTAGAAAAGTATTTCAAGCCAGAGAAAGTTCACCAAAAATTAAACACATTGTATTCAATAATTGAGGATGATCTTAAAAAAGACCCCTTTCCTAAAAGACGAATTACTAATCCGGATGATAAAGGATACGATGATATTATCGAAAAACTTAAGCAGTTCTCCACAAGGCGCTACATGTTGGCTCGCAATCAATTAGACAATCCAGGGCAACGGCCAAAACCTCATCCAGGGTATCGACCAAAGAATCATCGAGATCCAGTTCCGGGTAACAAACAAAACGGACCAACTAAACTACGTGCCGTCTTAGTCACACGTAACTCTGTAAAACTTCAATGGATAGACAATTCAAATAACGAAGCTGGACACATTGTGCAACGTGCGAGCTCCGATACTAATTGGAAATTTCGCAACCATATTCCTCGACCAGGATCAACAGAGACAGAAGCGATAGACGATAGAGTTATTTCTGGTAGAACATACCATTACCGCGTCTATAGCGTTTTTCAATCGCCACAAGGTTTGATCGGCTCGGAACCATCTAATATTATTGAAATAGCAACAAATATAAGCAAATGATTAGAGGTCTTCACACGTAAAAGGCGACAAACTTAGTAATTTAAAACTGCAAATAATTAAAACTCATAATAGCAATAATTTGAGAAGTAATATTAATAGATACTAATATTTAAAATGCTTTTTAAAAATCATAATTTCATTAATCGTAGGAGATTTTTACAAGGGGTTGGAGTATCGCTTGCTTTGCCTTGGCTAGAAAGCTCAATGATGTCGGCTCCAGTCAGAATCAAGCGATTAGTTTGTTTTGGGAATCATTTGGGCTTTTACCCAGAGGCATTCTTCCCCAAGAAATCCGGTTTGGACTATGTCAGTGGTGAAACTCTTAAACACATCGAAAAGCATCGTAAGGATTTCACTGTTTTTTCAAATTTGGACGATGGCACAAATGGTGGACATGCTGGAGTACACGCTTTTCTAAGCGGAGGCATTCGCAAGGAAATGGCAGCAGGATTCCCCGAAAAAAATATTACCATTGATCAAGTTGCGGCTGAACATGTCGGTAGCGCTACTCGTTTTCCATCAATTACTGCAGGAATAGACGCAGGTACAAACATGGTTTGGACACGATCTGGAGTTAGTGTTCCTCCGGTCAACAATCCTGCAAAACTTTTTGGAGCGCTATTTGTTAATCAGGATAAATCAAGTAAGGCAAAGCAACGAATTGGGTTACTGCACCGCTCCAGTGTTCTTGATGCATTACGTGAATCTGCAAAAACCTTGAATGGAAAACTTGATTCCGCCGATCGTGATAAACTTGACCAGTATCTTACATCTGTAAGAGATGTGGAGCGACGTTTGCAAATGTCACGTGAATGGTTAGATAAGCCCAAGCCTTATTCACCTATTAAAGCTATTGTTCAGACGGAACGTCAGCATATTGAGGAGATGCCTCTATTATGTGATCTCATGGCTTTAGCTTTGCAAACTGATTCAACTCGAGTGACAACTTTTGAGGTTCCTATTTCCTTCAGAACATCAGAATTGAATGTAGGAGGCTATCATAGCCTTTCTCATCATGGTAAGGCGGAGGATCGTCTGCTGCAGTTACAGAAAGTTGAGAAATATTGGATGGAGCAGTTCGGCTTTTTTCTTACACGATTAAAGGAAACAAAAGTTTTTGATGATACTTTAGTTTTATTGGGAAGCGGTATGAGTGATGGATCCCGTCATAGTAATCGTGATTTACCAGTTTTGCTTGCGGGTGGAGGAATTAAGCATAAAGGACATTTGATTTGCCCGGCTGATGGTTCAAAACGGGTTCCGCTTTCCAATCTATTATTGTCCACCTTGCAATGGTTTGGTTGTGAACGAGAAATGTTTGGTAAAAGCTCAGGCACTTTTTCACCTATGNAACTTTCATGAAATGTTTCTTCTTAATCTTTACCTTTTTTATTTTAATCTCTTCGGTTAATGCAGAACTGCCCCGTGCATTTCTGAAAAATCATTGTTTCAAGTGTCATGGTCCCGAGAAGCAAAAAGCTAAACGCCGGTTTGATAAGTTGCCTTCAACTATAACTAAACTTGAAGAATTAGAATTATGGCAGGAGATACTTGACCAACTTAATCTGGGTGAAATGCCTCCGAATGATGAGGATAAACCAGTTAAAACTGAAGTATTGACTGCAATCAGAAGCATCACTGTATCAATCGCTGATGCACATCCCCTATTGGAAGGTAAAGGACAACACACTGCCTTACGCCGAATAAATTCATGGGAATATAGAAACACCGTTGGAGATTTATTAGGACTCAATATAACCGCTTGGAATCCTGCGGAAGATTTTCCTCCTGAGGTTAAAATTGATGGTTTTGATAACAATGGAGCTGGACTGGTCACTTCAGGATTATTGTTAAACCATTACCTTAATACTGCGTCCGAGGCTATTAAACGCTCTACTGACTTCGGGCCTAAACCTAAAATAAAGACTTACGTTCAAAAATCACCATTCTATTTTAAAGGAAAAGAAGCCAGAAAACTGCCTAAGTTATTTCAGGAAGACCGGTTCCGGTTCATTCCCCAAAAACCATATACAGATCTCTATGGCCGACACTACCGGGGTGGGCATATTGGTTTTAAACCTCTCGTAAATCAAGGAGTGACGCAAAGTGGATTATATAAGGTTCGAGTTAGAGCTGCGGCTATCGACCGCAATCATCCTTACGGAAAAACTATCAATGATTTCCGTAATGGAGATCCTTTGATTTTGGAACTTTCAGCTGTGGATAGGAGAGGTAGCGTTACTAGCACGGGTAATGTATCACGTGAACGTTCTTTGGCTATGGTAGAATTGGTCAATGAAAAACCGGAGTGGTTTGAATGGAATGTCTATATGGAGAAAGGGTATGAACCAGAGGTTCGTTTTCGTAATGGTACTGAAGCAACCAAGCGTTTGGTTCGACTACTAATTAATGACGCAAATAAACATCATGAATTTAAACCATTTGCCGCTCTTAGAGCTTCTGGTGAAAACGGATATTCAAAAAGCCACGGTGTGCTGAAAGCTTATCGCGGCCCTAAACTGCGCATATGGGAAATTCAGATCCGTGGACCTTTTGTTAAAGATTGGCCATCTAGTGGGCATAAACTAATGTATAGAAAATTAAAACCGAAGGATCTTAATCATAAGAATATAATAGAACGCCTTCATGCTTTTGCTGAAAAAGCATTTCGACGGCCGTTACAGCAAGGCGAATTAAGCCCAATAGAATCAATGGTGAATAAAAAACTGGATGACGGCCTGAATCCTCTAAAAGCTCTACAACTTGGCTTCCAAACAATTCTTTGTTCAACCTCTTTTCTTTATCTAGATGAAAATTCAGAACAACTGAATGATTATGCTTTAGCATCGCGTCTTTCATACTTCCTATGGTCTTCTGCACCTGATGCAGAACTGTTAAATCTGGCTAAACAAAATAAACTCAGTGAATCAATGAGGAAACAGGTTAAGCGCATGTTGCGTAATCCAAAATCCAATCGATTTATTAAAAATTTTGTTCGAGTTTGGTTAAATTTGGATAACCTAGGAGAAATGCCTCCTTCAAAAGATTTTAAAGTCTACTATCGTGATAATCTTGAAGTAGCCATGCGTAATGAGACGCAAACTTTTTTTAAACATATTCTTGATCATAACCTTTCACTTCGAGAATTTCTTAATGCAGATTATAGTTATCTCAATCGTGAACTGGCACTTCATTATGGGATTGAAGGCATTAATGGAAATCATTTACGTAAAGTGTCACTTAAAGGAACTTCTCGCAGGGGGATACTAGGTCATGGCGCCTTCCTTACCGCTTCAGCAAACGGAGTTGATACATCACCAGTCGTTCGAGGAATCTACGTTTTGGAAAAGCTTTTTAACTACACCCCTCCCCCTCCTCCTGATGATGTCCCAATTATTGAACCTAACATTCGCGGCGCAAAAACTATCCGTGATCAACTTGCTAAGCATCGTGAAGTTGAAACGTGTGCTGAATGCCACAACAAGATTGACCCTTTTGGTTTTGCTTTAGAAAAGTTTGATGCAATTGGCCGTTGGCGGAATGAATACAGCAAAAAAATGACTATAGACACATCTGGAATATTACCTAATGGCGACACATTCAACTCTGTTTCTGAATTTCAAGGACTTATCATCAAACGAGAAAATCAATTCATTCGGAACCTCACAGAAAAACTTCTCACATACGGTATTGGCCGCAAATTAGTCCCCACCGATCGCATTGCGATTGATGCAATTCTCCTTAAAATGAAGAATCACAACAAAGGCCTATCAGATCTAATTGAAGAGGTAGTGTTAAGCGATGTTTTTAGCAAAAACTAACTTTTTCAAATTTTAACTACTAAACAACAACTAAAAAACGATATATCTATAGAGTGCAATCTGAAAAGTAGGTGACAAAATAAAATAAGCCTTTTTTCATTCTCATTCAAAGTTTAGCGTCAAACCTTCTATGCAAAACGCTCTTATCGCTGCCGTTCTTGTTACTGTATCCTCTAGCAAGGAAAACGCCTTAAATCTTTATGAGCTCCAGACTGATTCCGGCAAACTTGAGTTTCATGCTAAATACGATCTTACCGGTTCTCCAGGATCACAATTTGTCAGTCCGGATGGAAAGAAGCTATACGTCTCTGTTCGCAGTGCTAAAAGTGTTGCAGTTTTTCGTATTGAACGTGGCGAGAAGAAATTATCACCGCTTGGCTTAACAAATATCGGAGCAAATGCATCATACATATCAACCGATAAGACCGGAAAAACGTTACTATGGGCGAGCTACAGTGAGGGTTTAGTTGGCAGTCATGCCTTGATGGAAAATGGCCTAGTCAAACCAGGTTCGCTTTGTAAGATTAAAACCAAGCGTTGTGCACATGCGATATTGACGGACAGCTCCAATCGCTACGCCTTTGTTCCTCATACAGGCCCTAATGCTGTCTATCAGTTTCATTTTAATGAAAAATCAGGTAAACTTACAAAGAACAATCCGCTTACTACAAGTCCACCGAAAGGACTCGAGCCAAGACACTTGGCATTTCACCCAGATTTGCCAATAGTTTATTGCGATGATGAAAAAGGAGACAGTGTTACAGCCTATCATTTTAATCGCGACACTGGACAACTCAAAGCTTTCCATTCAGAAAGCACTCTACCTGTGGATTTTGATGGTAGTCAAAACACATGCGCCGATATCGAAATTACCCTTGATGGAAAATTTGTTTACGCATCTAATCGNGGGCACAACTCTATNGCAGGATTTTCTGTCGATTCGACGACCGGAAAGCTTACTAGTATAGGACAGTTTGAGACTGGCATTACACCGCGCTCTTTTAATCTCTCTCCAGGAAATAATTGGATGATCGCTGCTGGTCAACGATCCCACGATTTACATGTTTACAAACGGAATTCAATAAACGGGAAACTGAAACGAGTTTATATTCAACCTTCAGGTTCAGGGCCGTCTTGGGTTCAATTTATTTCAAAGCTCAATCATAAAAAAAGTGTGAGTAATTAAAGCCTGCAATTAATGAAGTTCTACATATTTTTATTCTTGGCAATTGCATTTGAAGTTCTGGGAACCATGCTTCTGCCTGCTACTAAAAATTTCACAAAGATTATACCTTCAGTTGGTTTGTCCTGTTCTTATATTATTTCTTTTTACTTTTTATCGAAAACCGTGACTAAGCTGCCAATTGCTTTAGTTTATTCAACTTGGGCAGGGATGGGCGTTTTTGCAGTTACATTGTTAAGCTACTTCATTTATCGACAGCATGTCAGCTGGCAGTCTGCAATTGGCTTATTACTCATTGTCGTTGGCGTCGTACTAGTGAATATTTTTAAAAGCGATACAAGCTTTATAAATTAAACATATGAAGTCTATTCACATTTCTGGCCAACATGTCTATGATGATCAATTATTTCCTCTCGTAATAAATAGCCCTAATGACTCATTGCAAGAATGCTGCAATTGGGCAAAAGAAATTGCAGGTGAATTATCTGATGCAGCATTTAATCATGGTGCCGTTCTAATTAAAGGATTGCCGCTTACTACTCCTGGGCATTTTGATTCGATTATACGCTCTTTTGGCCTGCCAAATTTTTCTTACGCTGAATCGATGTCAAATGCCCACCGAATCAATTTCACGGATAGAGTTTTTTCAGCAAACGAAGCTCCATCGGATATCACAATTTTCTTACATCATGAGATGGCACAAACTCCTATGTATCCAAGCAAGCTGTTCTTTTTTTGCCAAACAACAGCAAAGGCAGGTGGTGCCACCCCAATTTGCCGTTCAGACATATTGTGGAACAGATTAAAGGATCTACATCCAGAATTTGCTGAAGAATGTGTTAAAAAAGGTTTAAGGTATTCAAACGTAATGCCAGAAAAGACAGATGAATTATCCGGAATGGGGCGGAGCTGGAAAAACACATTAAATTCCAATAATCGTAACGAAGCTGAAACGAAGCTANATAAATTAGGCTATACATGGGAATGGAAGCCTAACGGAGACCTTAAAGCCACTACCCCTACTCTTCCTGCGGTTCGTAATCTAGAAGATGGGAGATTCAGTTTTTTCAACCAACTAATAGCCGCTTTCAAAGGATGGAAAGATACAAGAAACAATCTTAAAAATGCGGTTACATTTGGAGATGGAACTATACTTGATTCAATGAAAATTGAATCAGCTAGTAATATTGCTGACGAAATAACTTTTGATATTAATTGGGAAAAAGGAGATATCTTGTTAATTGATAATTATGTTTCTATGCATGGTCGTCGCACTTTCAAAGGTGAACGAAAAGTTTTAGCNTCTCTTGTGTCTAGTGATTATTAAGTATTAGATATAAACCTCTCACTNCTTCCCTTTTAGTAGTCAAAATCCGTTCTGAGTGTCATTATTTAGCAAGTTAATAAACGATGAAAAACCAGCCTATTACAACTATTATATCATTAGTTCTTGTATTAAATTTTAACCTTTTGGGACAGGTTGAAAATTTACCAAGGAGCACCCCAGAAGCTCAGGGGGTATTTTCATCAAAAATCCTAAATTTTATCGAAACCGCTAACCAAAAAGTTGATTCGATGCACAGTTTCATGTTGATAAGGCATGGCCATGTTGTTGCTGAAGCGTGGTGGAAACCTGAGTCTAGTAGCAAGCAACATATTTTATGGTCACTTAGCAAAAGCTTTACATCTACTGCTGTTGGGTTGGCAGTTGCAGAAAAAAAACTTAATATAGATGATCGTGTTTATCAGTTTTTCCCTGATGAGCTCCCTTCTAAGCTTTCGGAAAATCTTAAAAATATGAGAGTTCGAGATTTGCTTACAATGACATGCGGGCATCAAAAAGAAGTAAAGCTGAATTCCGATACTAATTGGGTTAAAGCTTTCCTTTCTCACCCAGTTCCACATAAGCCAGGGACACATTTCAGATACAATACCCCAGGAACATACATGTTATCTGCTATCGTTCAAAAAGTTACAGGGAAAACGGTCTTAGAGTATTTGAAACCCACATTATTTGAACCATTGGGAATCATTAATCCTAAATGGGAAANAAGCCCTCAGGGTATATCCATTGGTGGTTACGGGCTTTTTCTACGCACTGAGGATATCGCTAAGTTTGGCCTTCTCTATCTCCAAGGAGGTAAGTGGGAAGGCAAGGAATTGATCGATGAGTCATGGGTTAAACAGGCTACTTCTAAGCAGGTGTCAAATGGGCGAAATTCATTAAATGATTGGCAACAGGGTTACGGGTTTCAGTTTTGGCGTTGTAGACATGGAGCATTTCGAGGTGATGGAAAAGACGGACAATTCTGCATTGTACTTCCGAATATTAATGCAGTAATTGCCATTACTGCAAACGCAAGAGATATGAGTGGTTTATTGAATCTTGTTTGGGAAAATTTACTTCCTGCGTTTACCGATAAACCCATCAAAGATAACCCTGAGGCTCGTTCAAAACTCAACTTAATGACTAGTAATCTTAAAGCTTCTAAGTGAAACTTTCTTAGAGAAAGGCAGATTAAGTAAATGAAAAAAATCTTACTTACAACAATAGCAATTGTATTCTCATTGAAGACATCTTTTGCTCAGAATAATTTAATCAAACAAGAGGGTGACATAGGCTCTTTTATGGGAAAGCCTCATTTAGATGTTAAGCCACTTTTTAATGAAATACGGCATCCGAATATTGTTGTTACCCTAAAAGGAACAGTTCTTGCCACTCTTGGAGATAAAAAACTTCTTATTCGGCGTAGTGAGAATGGAGGCATTACATGGGAAAAAGAANCCATCATAGCAGAACCAGCATTTCAAGGTGGAGGGTTAACTGTTGATGAGTCTAACGGGAACATTATAGCTTTCGCTGAGGATCATCATCCTCCAGCCCCTTTGTCTGTATATAGAAGTGAAGATGACGGAAAATCTTGGAGTCAAATTGCTGTTAAAATCCATCCAGACACACGAGGAAACGTACCTTCTATGCATATGAATGAAAATGGCATAACNTTAAGATATGGCAAACATGCTGGAAGATTAATNAGGGCAGCAAGACATTACGGAAAAGCCAATTACCCTAAAAAACACTGGCCAACACACTACACCACTGCAATCTATAGCGATGATCATGGAATAAATTGGAAGACCAGTAAGCCTTTCTCAGACATGGGAACTGGAGAGGCCGGAATTGTTGAACTCTCTAATGGGGATCTTTACTATAATTCTCGGTCTCATTGGAACGCAATAAAGCCGCCTCTNCGACGACGAGAGGCATGGAGTTCTGACGGAGGTNAGACATGGCANAATTGGCGAATTGTGGAAATACTTCCAGACGGCCCGCAGGACACGAATTATGGATGCTTTGCTGGGCTTGTTCGCCTNCCTATCTCAGGTCNAGATATCATACTTTATAGTAATTGTGATAGTCCCAAGGGGCGAAATAGCGGCACTGTTTGGGTAAGCTTCGATGGNGCTAAGACTTGGCCTTTAAAACGCAAGGTATGGAAAGGTCCGTTTCAATATTCTTCTCTAGCTACAGGAAGACCAGATACAAATAGCGAAGGATGGATCTATATGCACTTTGAAGGTGAGCTTCCCCAGTCCCATGTTGCAAGATTTAATCTTTCCTGGCTAATGGCCGGAGAAACAACTGGTGATGGTGTTGTTCCACAAAACCTCATCAATTAAGTTCCTGCTCATTAAAAAAACAGGTTCGAAATAAAATGAATACTAGAAAAAGTTGCCCCTTTGCATTCCGAGGATTATTTATCTTCAGCCTTTAATTGNGAGCCTGACTTGGCTCCGTTGTCNATTAGCACCCCAAAGAGTTCATTTTCAGCATAATCTAATGGAGCCAAACCTTCATTATTCACNATATTAACATCTGCGCCTTCTGTGATTAGTAATTTAGCCGTTCTATTGTGNACTTTTGACGTGGCCCAATGCAAAGGTGTCCATCCAGATTCGTCTTTGGAATTCAAATCCGTACCATTACTAATGTGCGCCTTTATTGCGTTAATGTTNCCTTGGCTTGCAGCATCGTGAATAGAAATTCCAAGNGCTTTTGATTCGACCAAAAGTTCTGTCGTTTTAGTAGAAGTGCAACCTGTTAGTAGCCCGAATGTTATTATTAAGAGGTATTTCATCTTTTCGCTTATCTCTTTGATCAATTTCATTAAGAGGNAAACAGCTATGACTAAGAAAAAAGAGAAACGAATTATTCAAAAACCACAAATCTAATCAATTCATAANTTTGCAATNACTTTTTTAGCTTTTCTAGGTGTTAAACTATTACTTGTTAANCATTCAGTATAAAAACTTCAGTGTTCTTGCACCAATAGGTGGGATGGATATATTTCTTTGAGAGTGAAACATATTAATTATCTTCTACTTGGAATTATAATCGCTTTTCCNNCGATATCTGCAGAGCAAAANCCTACTAAGCCTGAGCAAAATGCACATCCATCAATTTCAGCTCAAGTTCGCCTGTCATCATGGTNGATTGCTAGACATTCAGAAAACATGGCGGCAATTGANGCCGCTAACGATCCTAAAAAGGATCAAAAGATAGAACTGCTCATGATAGGAGATTCTATNACTCATAATTTCGATATAGGNGGGCCTGGCGAGAAAGTCTGGAATAAATATTTCAAACCNCTAAATGCTATAAANCTTGGTTTTGGAGGNGATCGCACTAACCACGTACTTTGGAGGCTGGATCACCTTCCNCATTTAAAAATATCTCCAAAGGCTGCTTCACTAATGATTGGCACGAATAATATTTGCTGGGGAAGCGATATGCCAAGGCAAGCTGCTGAAGGAGTCAGAGCAATTGCTGAAAGACTTAACAAGATGTATCCAGATATGGAAATCCTTGTTTTAGGTGTTTTTCCAAGAAGACGAAACCTTGATCACCCACATAGAAAAGAAATCATAGAACTTAATTCATACCTTCCTTCTCTTATTAAGGAGGTTCCTAATGTCTCATACTTGGATATCGGAGAAAAATTTCTAGATGAGAAAGGGTTTCTCTCAGAAGAAATGATGCCAGACACCACGCACCCCAGCGAAAAAGCACATGAGATATGGGCGAAAGCGGTCGTTCCCACACTCAAAAAGCTAATGAAAACTCAATAATCTTTNAATAAACCATAAACATGAAACAAACCGTATTCGTACTTTTGGTGCTTTTGGGGTCATTCCTGACAACTTTCAGCAAGCCGAACGTCATTGTAATTATGACAGACGATCAAGGTTATCCAGAATTATCCGTTCATGGTAATCCAGTTTTACAGACTCCGAATTTAGACATGCTACATGGGCAAAGCATTCGCCTATCTGATTATCACGTTTCCCCAATGTGCACCCCAACTCGCGGTCAACTTTTAACCGGGATTGACGCCGCCCGTAATGGAGCAGTCAATGTAAGCAGTGGAAGAGCGCTGCTGCGTCCAGAGATACCAACTATCGCGAATTACTTCGAAAAAGCAGGTTACTCAACTGGANTTTTTGGGAAATGGCATCTCGGNGCAAATTATCCATTTCGCCCACAGGACCGAGGTTTTATCGAAAGCGTTTGGTACCCTTCTTCATCTATTCCTTCGGTTCCNGCTTATTGGGGTAACGACTATTTTGACGATGTTTATATCCACAACGGCAAAGAGGAGAGGTATAAAGGCTACTGTACGGATGTTTTCTTCACAGAGGCAAAGAGGTTCATGCTTGAATCATCAAATAAAAATCAACCTTTCCTTTGTTACTTATCAACTAACACCCCTCACGGCCCCTTTATACCTAAAGAGGAAGACCNGAAATATATCAAAAAAGTTCTTCAACAAAATAAGTTCGACCATTTAGGAGGAAACTTAAAAAAACGCCTTAGCCTGTACCTTGGCATGATACGTAATATCGATTGGAATATTGGCAAGCTGATGAGATTTTTAGATGAAAATGATTTATCTGATAATACAATTCTAATTTTTCAAACAGATAACGGCAGTTTGATGGGGCCTCAGTATTTCAATGCTGGGATGCGTGGAAAGAAGACAGAAATATGGGAAGGAGGCCATCGAGTCCCCTGCTTTATTCGATGGCCAAATGGCGGCCTAGGTAANCCACGAGATATAGATGGACTAACTCAATCTCAAGACATCCTTCCAACACTCTTGGATTTTTGCGGAATCAAATACAATAATGAACCTAAACTCGATGGGATAAGCCTCAAACCGTTTATACAAGGAACAGAAAAAATTCCAGAAGATCGTATTTTAATCATCAACTACAGCCGCATGCCCGGTTTCTCTAATTATCCATCGCCATACTCACAAACGCAAATGAGAGCTGATCAAGCAGCGGTTTTATGGAAACGTTGGCGATTACTTGAGAATCGAGAGCTTTACAATCTTGAATACGACCCCAAGCAGGAGAAAAACATAATTGAAGACCATCCCGATGTTGTANTGATGATGAGAGAAAAACTTTATTCTTGGTGGGATACTGTAAAAGATTTGGCGAACAAACCACAAAGAATAATCATTGGAAGCAAATACGAAAACCCAACAAAGTTGTCCGCAACTGAATGGTTAGATGTCTTTATTGACCAGCAAAGGCAAATNCTAAGAGGNGTTCAGAAGAGCGGATATTGGTTGCTAAACGTTGAAACAGCAGGAAAGTATGAAATACATCTTAGACGTTGGCCAAAGGAAACCAAAGGAATGATTAGCGGAACTTTGCCAAACGGTGAAGGAGTTGCCCTGCCCATCACTCAAGCCATGCTTTACGTCAGCGGCCACAACCATCTAGATATAGATAAAAAGAAAGCATATCAATTTGAAGGACTAACTAAACATGTAACAGAAAAAGACCAAGAAGCTACGTTTACAATGAACTTAAATAAGGGCCCTTGCGCTTTGCATACTTGGTTTAAAGGAGAAAACAATACAATGTTGAGTGCTTACTACGTTTATATCGAAAGAAAAAAAAATAAATAACACACAATTTATTTAATCAATTATAATTTAAGATCGGATATTCCATAAGAAACTCTAATGAATCGAAGAGCCTTTATATATTCTTCTGNCATTCCTTTATTAGGGACAATAAAGAGAGGTCCATCTCAAAGTTATGGCATGATTTCAGATCCTGCTGGAGACTTTAATCCTATCATTCAACACAAACTTCTTAAGGATCCGGTGATAATCGAGTCACTTAATCTTTATGAGAAAAACGGGAATTGGTTTATACGTGTTCGATCTCGTGATGGAGTTGAAGGATGGTCTGTAGGCCATCCTAAAAAAATGAAGTTAAGCCAACTCGTTTTCACAAAGATAATTTCTCCATTCATGCAAAATAAAGATGCGCGCGCTATCGATAGCCTAGTTGATAAAGTTTACTTGCATAATAGTAATTACAAGATGCAGGGACAACTTTTCTGGGTTGCACTTGCTGCAGCTGAATTTGCGATACTCGATCTTTTAGGTAAAACGACTAAGTATTCTGCTGCAACGTTACTAGGAGGCCATAGACGAAAACTTGTGGACTTGTATGTTGCTAATAATCATAGAACTAAAGACGTTAAGGATTCATTACGCAGAATTATTAAATCGGTAAACAGTATCGATGCCAAAGCGTTAAAGTTCAAAGTTGGAGGTAGAATGAAAGTAGTCGACACAGTTACCCACCGCACTGAGAAATTGATTCCCATGGTAGCTGAAGCCTTGGGCGATAAATGCACCATCTATGCTGACGCTAATAGTTCTTACCTTTCTGTCAACAAGGCTATTCAAGTCGGTAAAATATTGGAAAGTAATGGGGTCGCGCTGTACGAAGAACCCGTTCCTTTCGATTATCTAAGTGAAACTAAACGCGTTGCTGAAGCATTGGAAATCCCAGTAGCATGGGGTGAGCAAGAAAGCAGTCAATGGCGTTTTAAATGGATGATTGAAAACAGTGGAGTTCGAATCTTTCAACCAGACTTATTCTANTATGGTGGATTGATCAGATCGTTACGCGTTGCTCGAATGGCAGCAGCTAAACAGCTTAACTGCACTCCTCATATATCCGGAGGTGGCCTAGGTTTTATTTATATGGGCATTTACGCTTCTTGCTGCCAAAATTCTGGTCTATTCCAAGAATATAAAGGGATTACAGATGATTTCCCTTGGGAATCTACGGGAAGTAAAATCGAGATTCAAAACGGATCAATGACTACCCCTGACGGCCACGGTATTGGTGTTAATATCGATCCAGATTATTTGGCTAGCGCTAATATAATTAGATAGAGCTCTAATATAACTTTTAAACAATAAAATTAAATTCCTTACAATTTNATAACTATAAGTTCTTTTAAGAAATGAAGTCTTTTTCTTGTGCTGAGAAAACTCTTAAGTAATTTATACCCCGCAAGGGGAACTGGCTTAAATGCTATCAATTAAGAGTATTTCAAAAGCTTACGCAGGGCGTACATTATTTTCAGACGTAAGCATACAAATTAATCGTCGTGACAGGATTGGCGTAGTTGGCCCTAATGGGGCAGGCAAATCGACATTGTTTTCTGTTATCTTGCGTGAAATCACACCCGATAGCGGTGAAATCGCTTTTGAAAAAGGGTCTCGAGTTGGTTTTTTACCACAAGAAAGCGCTCCCACAGGAGATGAATCAGTATTAGAGCTGGCTTGTTCTTTTTCCACTGAATTTATTGCCGCGGCTAAAAGATTAGGCGCACTTGGAGCAAGCAGTGATGAAGAACCTACAGAAAGTGATTATGAAGTTTTTGAAGCTGCAGGCGGTGGAGGATTAATAGCTAAAGCGAGACAGATTCTTAATGGTTTAAGTTTTAAAGATTCTGATTTCGAACGCCCTGCAAAAGAATTAAGTGGAGGATGGATAATGCGAGTTCATTTAGCTCGGCTCCTTGTACAAGAGCCAGATTTATTAATGTTAGATGAGCCAACTAATCACTTAGATTTACATTCATTAATTTGGCTGCAGAATTATCTACAAAATTACCCAGGTGCAATTCTTCTTATTTCCCATGATAGAGAATTCTTAAATCAGCTTGTTCGGCATATTCTTGAATTGGAAAATTCAAGATTTACAAGGTATACAGGAAATTATGAACAATACTTGATCCAACGCGAGGCGAATGAGGTTCAATGGTTAGCTGCGTATGAGAACCAACAAAAAGAAATTGATCGATTAATGAAATTTGTTGAAAGGTTTCGCGCGAAAAACACCAAGGCAACCCAGGCTCAGAGCAAGCTAAAACAAATAGAAAGAATGGAGAAAATCGAAGCTCCAATTATTTCAAGAAAGCGAATGCGTTTTAGTTTTCCACAACCAATGAGAAGTGGGCAGAGAGTTATTCGCCTTAAGGATATTGTTAAGACTTACGATAAACTTGAAGTATATAAATCGTTAAACTTAGAGATTGAAAAAGGTAAGAGAATAGTTTTGGTGGGGCCAAACGGTGCTGGAAAATCAACCCTGCTCAAGATACTAGCTGGCGTTTTAGATTTTAATAGTGGAGAAAGAGAACTTGGGCACAACGTTAGAACAGGTTATTTTGCTCAACATAGAACAGAAACACTACAACTAAATCGAACTGTTCTTGACGAGATGCTTGATTCAACAGCAACAATTACAGAAGAATCAGTTAGAACTCTTCTTGGTTGCTTCTTGTTTTCAGAAGATGATGTATTCAAAAAAGTTGGGGTTTTAAGTGGAGGTGAAAAAAGTAGGTTAGCGATGGCTAAATTACTACTAGATCCTCCTAATTTTCTTTTACTTGATGAGCCAACTACTCATTTAGATATGGCAAGTATAGATACGCTTATAGAAGCAATATCACAATACAGCGGAACATTAGTTTTTATAAGTCATGATGTTCATTTTATTCGTAAGACTGCAAATAGTGTAATTCATGTTGAGTCTGGAGAACTGAGGCATTTCCCAGGGCCATATCAATATTATCTTGATAAGACTGAGCAAGATTCCTCACGGTCCACTGAGGCAAGTTTCAACAAAGATACTTCAATAAAAAGAAATCAAACAAAGAAAAAAGAAGACTCAAAAACACGAAAAAGGCGCGAGGCAGAAGCTAGGCAAGCTTTATCCAAAAAACGAAAAGATAAAAAAGAAAATATTAATAAACTTGAGTCTAAAATAACTAAGCTTGAAACAAGGCAGTCAGAAATAAACACGCTCCTAGAAAAACCTGAAACCTATTCATCAGGAGGTCAGGCGTCAGTTTTAAATAGGGAATTGATGGAAATAATCGATGACCTAGAAAAGCTTAATAAGGAATGGAGTGACGTTGTTGATGCTCTTAACGCAATCAATTAGATGGCTCCCAAGGCCTGCCTTTTCCTTTTTCAGCTATAATTTCAGTTTGATTTGGAGACAGCTCAAAATACTCCATATTATTTTGCCTCGCTCCTAGATCCGGCCAATTAACTATCAGCCCACTTGCATTTTCTGAGTTACCTATAATCTGTGTTGTCGAATTTTGAGATAAATAGCCGGATCCAATCCTGACAACATGTAATCCGCCAGACTGCCCGTTAGTATGAATACGAATTGAAGCGCCTACTCCCTTTGAATTCCCTAGCTCAGCTTTCAAAACAACTCTCAAACCTCTTCTTTTAGATTGATTTTTAAACAGCCTTGGCAAGTTTCCGTTTTGGCCAACTATTATGTCCATCAATCCGTCGTGATTAAAATCTGAAACGGCTGTAGCCCTACCCTCTCCAGGGACAACAAAACCGCTTTCTTTAATGCTCTGAGCTTTAAAGCTGCCATCACCAACTCCAAGCAATATTACCCCTAATCCAGCATCATCCCTAGACTGTTCTGAAGTAAGATTGAATTGATTTTGACTAACAGCTATGTCAGGTGAGCCATCATTATTAAAGTCAGCAACTACAGGACTGTAAGCAGTAGAAATTTGCACATCAAATGGGAGCGGCTTCGAAATAAATCGATTATTCTTTTGAAGAAAAACCATACTCTCAAGAGTAGTCACTTCAAGTTTGTTCATTTTTTCAACAAAAGAAGAACCAAATAGTTCTATAACATTTTTGATTGAATAGTCGTAATAACTATTAAATCGATCAGTAATCCACGGCATGGCTTCAGCAAAGACTGAGGCGCTTCTACGGGGATAGAGCCTGTTGTCTTCTCCGTATTCTGTTTCTATAAAGTCCCAGACTCCATCATCATTAAGATCGCCATGATAAATAACCATCGGTTTTTCAACNGAAGCACTATAAGAAGAATTTAAACCTCGATTGGTTATGACAAAATCGACCAACCCATTAGCGTCGAAATCCCCAACATCAACTCCATGCCACAGGCCTTTAAAATTATTTAATCCATAAAATTTAGTCTGATTTTTGAACCCTGTTCCCGTATTAATAAAAACCATAGGGGGACCCCATTCACAGGCCAAAATTAAATCTGGCATTGAGTCAGAATTAATTTGTGCAAATACGGCACTGGAAATAAGCCCGATCTTTTTAAATGGTTGAGACCACAATTTGCTTTCAGCCAATACTCCTTCATCATTTATATAAAGCCATGAATCGGCAGGTTTCGGATAATGATTTGGAATAGAACGGCCCGCTATAAAGACGTCCAAATCCCCATCACAGTCAACATCAGCCAAGGAAATATGGCCTGCACTTTCAGTTTTGGCCTTAATTGTTTGAGATGGATCTTTACCTGGTTCACCAATTGTAACCATATCACCAAATTCAAGTCCGTCTTCAATGTTTGAATAAGATTGAATCAAATTACCATCTGTAATGATTAATGATAAACCATCTCGAGAATTAGTTGATGATTTACTTTTATTAAATGCACTTAATCCCCTGCCATTTAAGTTTCTGTATAAACTAACAGAACCGCCTCTTCCGCTACTAATTGCCACGTCATCCCATCCGTCGTTGTCTAAATCTCCAAATGCTATTCCCGGCCCACCCTCACTAAGTCCTTTTGGCAATAAGGGCTGCATATTTTCTTTAAAGTTTTCCTTATGAGAAGCCAGTCCATTCGAACTTACTAAGCTAAACATTGGAGGCTTCCTGATGTGACTTGGCTTCATTGTCTTAGCGCTTCGATAGTCAACAATGTAAGCACTGTTAGGTTCAACATTATCAATAAAGGACTGCCTTAAGTCAGGCCAGGTTATAGTAAGTTTTGCTTTGCCTCTCTCCATTGCAAATACTCTTTTATAAGCATCTGATGACAAATAACGTCCTCCACCAATAATTTCTTGGCTTTGAGAAAAGTTTCCATGAGTAACTTCAATTCGAGCCCCTATACCGTGTGAATTTTTTTTAGGTCCTTTTAATCCAACGATCAATCGTGGTTTTAAAGTGTTATTGCGGTAAATAGAAACCGGACTGTTTAAATTATTTACAACTAAATCTAGATCACCATCTCCATCTAAATCTCCGCACGCCATTCCATGAGAAATCCCTTTCAAGTCAAATCCCCATTTTGATGAATAATCTGAGAACTTAAGATTTCCTAAGTTCTTTAATGCTACGTTAGGAGTCGATTGCGAAGGGAATATTTTTCTGGCAAGTAATATCTCTCGCTTACTCATATTTTTGGATTCCCTCTGGTTTTTTAACTTTATAATCGTATCCAAATGTCGGGCATTACGCTCCACTCCATTGGTAATCAACAAGTCTTCATAACCATCTAAATCAACATCAAGAAAAAGAGGACACCAAGACCAGTCCGAAGCTTGGGCCTTTGCAAAAAAAGCTATTTCAGAAAATACTCCCAATCCTCGATTTAAAAAAAGTGTATTTCTCATATATTGTGGTCGATCTAAATATTGACCGGGTGAAGATTGGTATTTTAATCGAGGAGGCATTTGGTTTTGCCTTGTCTGACGATTCCTATTCAACATATCGAGAACAATGAAGTCATCTAACGAATCTCGATTTATATCGGCAAAATCNACCCCCATTGAAAACATGCTTGTTTTACGCAAAGCGTATAATGGAGCTTCNCGAAATTTTCCCTTTCCAATATTTAACCATAGTCGATCTTCTGTATCAAAGTCGTTACAAACATATAAATCAGGCTTCCCATCTTGATTTATATCTCTAAACATCGCTGCAAGACCCCAATCATAAAGTGCTTTTTTTATTGGAACACCTTGAGAATCTTGAAATCTATTACCTTCAACTAATGATCTAGCAAATTTCATTTCTCCCATATTATAATAAAGAACATCGGGCAAACCGTTTTCCTCAATACCCCCCTTATTATTAATGCGAAAACGGTTTTCAAATTTAGAACCTTTTACTTCAATACCGTTCACACTGTAAATTTCCTTGCGCCCTTGTGTGTTACGAAATTTGAAGTCTGTATTCGGCATGTCCATTAAAGTTGAATCCCGNTAATGAGTTACATAAAAGTCCAACAAACCATTTCCATCTATATCGGCTATAGCTATTGATGTTCCTCCNGCTATAGATGTATCTTTAGGCTCTAAATATATTTGTTTAAATTTATCGCCATCATTTCTAAATAATCTTGTTTCACTATTTACGCTATTAACTATTAAATCTAAATCATTATCTCCATCTAAATCCGCAAAACTTGCACCAGTTGAATCAATCTCCGAGCAATCAACACCAAAATCTTCAGCCACTTCATTAAAGCGCCATCCCCCTTTGTTTAAATACAAATGATTAGAACCATCTAATCTACACAAATAAATATCGCATAAGCCATCATTGTTTACGTCACCCATGGCAACTCCTGATCCATTAAGGTACACTTGATTAGATAAAGATTTCTCTAAAGGAAGATCGTTTTGAAACTGAATCCCTGTCTTTTCTTTAGAAACAAGGGTAAAGCCCGAAAGAGAATTACCAGAAATTATAATTTCGCTCGTTTTATAGAAATTCGACTCACTTTCATTTGAAAACAAAAAAAGTTCTGACATTAAAAACATTAATGCCATAAACAAATATTCTTTATTATTAATTCGCAACCCGAAGACCATCCGTTTGTGATATTATTATTGTCTTAGATTTATTGGGAATAGAATAGACAGCTGATTCTAAATCATTCCATCTAACATGAAATTTACCTTTTTTATNATTAATTGGAAATATTTGCGTTAAACTATCTTGTGATAAATACCCCCCTCCGATGCTAATTTCTCTCTTAGGCCCCTTAACACCATCAGCTTCAATCATAATTGTCGTACCTACACATAAATAATTACCGGTCTTTCCTTTCAAAATGACTCTGACACCTGGATTTGCCGTTTGATTAAAATATAATTTAATTGAATCGTTATTCTGCGTTGTTGCTATATCCACCCTACCATCTCCATTAAAATCAGAGGCCACACTTCCACGGGACTGACCTAAAACACTAATGCCAGATTGCTCCTTACTAATTGCCGTGAAGCCACCTTTCCCGTCTCCTAATACCAACTGCCCAAGACCTGCATCATACCGTGAAGTTTCTGAATCAACATCAAAAAAATTCTGAGCTAAATAGATATCCTCATTTCCGTCTCCGTTGAAATCAGCAACCGAACATCCAAAAGCCGGTGAGAATTGACATTCAGCAGGAAGGGGTACCTTTGAGAAGTGATTTCCTTTGTTTATGAAAACTGATGTATCTAGGTAATTTATCTTTAAAACTTTTGGCTCTTTATCTAAAGGCTCTAATAACGAATCTATACTCGCATTACTAAATGCTTTATACGATTGGTACATCCCCATTACCCAAGGCATTACTTTTGCTAGATTTCTACGATCACGAAAAGGAACTCTTTTTCTAATGTACGGATCAAATACTGTTTCTATACCTTCTACGAGCCCATCGCTATTAAAATCTTTAACATACATCCAAATTTCATCCTTTATAAATTGGTTGTATTTACAATTACGACCGATATTAGTCGCAATAATATCCATAAGACCATCATTATTGAAATCTCCAGTAGAAATTCCGTTCCACATACCATGGAAGTTAGACATCATCCATTTTTCTGAACGATCAGTGAAAATACCTTTATGATTAATTAAGACCGCTGGATAAGACCATGGGCGAGCTAGCAAAAGGTCCGGATCTCCGTCACTATCAATGTCACTAAAAACTGCACCAGACACTGGGCCAATTTTTTTAAAGTTATTATTGACTTCAGAACGATTAAATATGCCGTCAATATTTAAATATAATTCAGATGAGAGATTTAAATAATTGTCATTATGGTTTGCGTATCCACCTACGAATAAGTCTAAATCACCATCGTTATCAATATCAGCCATAGCCATTGGCCCTGCGCCAGAAGCAACTGAACTTTTGATTGCTTTTGAAGAGTCTTTTGTAAATAGCATCAAGGAATTCCCAACAGCTAACCCATCTTCATAGTTAGACTGAACACCAATTAGATCCATTTTATCTTTATCATTAACAAAAGGAATCAACGATAAAGTATCACGAATCAATTTTTCACTTCCTCCCCACGTAAAAGTCATACTTAATCCAATCTTATTATCGTTAGAAGAAGCACTTTGAATCCGATATCCTTTACTGCCTCCCATTATTAATTCATCAATTAAATCTCCATTTAGATCAACAGCACTTAGCCCAGGGCCAAGTGTAGACTTGCGATTTGTTAATAATGGCCGTGTTTCAAAATCATTATACTCATTTTCTTTATGACGAATTATAGTGGCAGGTGATTGTTCTTTAAAAATAGCAACAATTTTGTCTTTGATATCCTTATTCTTTGTTCCTTTTACACCATCAGGGTATTTAACTTCTAAATAAGTATTAATTGGAATACTTGTTAATTCTGCCTTCTTTCCATTGGGCCAAAGAACACTTATATCGGCCTCATTTACATTTCCCGGTGTTCCAAAAACACATAATGACTGGTCAGCCGATAGATACCGCCCCCCAGAGACTAAAGTCTGACTTTGAGTTAAGTTAGGAGTTCTAACGGATATTACGGCTCCTATTGCTTGTGTATTATATCTGGATCCATTAACACGAATTGCAATCCGATTATTTGAACCAATATTTTCGTATATATAAGCAGATTCATTTAAATTATTCACAGCAATATCTAGATCTCCATCATTATCTAAGTCACCAACGGCCATTCCATGGGATATTCCAGACTGACTAAAACCAAATTCAAGACTGCGATTAGTAAATGTTAGATCTTTATTGTTTTGAAAAATTAAATTTGGAGTAATTAGCTTTGGGTACTTCATCATGCTGGTAACATGGCCTTCTCGAGTTTTTGGAGAATTGGCAACAATATTTAACATATCTGCATCGAGCACATCAGCCTCATTTCCAGTAGTAAGAATCAAATCTTGATAACCGTCCAAATCAACATCAAGAAATCTACTACTCCAAGTCCACTCGCTTGCAGAAAGCCCAGCGTAGTAAGCAACTTCAGNATATGTCCCGTCACCGCGATTGAGTTGTAATGTATTTCTACCAAACTCTGGTTGATAAATTTTATTCGAGGCTGGTAATAAAAGGTCAATTCTTAAGGAGTTTGCTCGTTGAGTATGTCGACGATCCATTCTCAGGGAAAGCATATCAGCTACAAAAAAATCATCATAGCCATCTAGATTTATATCAGCACAATCTACAGACATTGAAGACATACTTGAATTTCTAATAGTTCGATAGTCTGCTAACTTAAACACTCCTCCTCCTTGATTAATCCAAAATTTATCTACNGAATAAAAAAAATCATTACACACGAAAATATCTGGCAAATTGTCATTATTAAAATCTCTTATCAATACACTTAGNCCCCAATCTAAAGGAGGTTTGGTTAAGGGGAATCCATTCACATCAAGAAACTTACCTGAAGTCCAACTAAATGGCTTGAACCTTCCAGCGCCAAGGTTTTCGTAAACAATGTCCTGTTCTCCCAGTTCTACAACATTTACCCCGTCAGACCTGCCTGACTTTACATATGTAAAGCGATTTGAAGGTTTAACTTTAATTTCACCTCCATCTTTAAAGACTTCTACATTAACTCCTGGTGGTCGGTCCTTATAATTAGTAGTTCTATAATTCGTAACATATAGATCCAAATCCCCATCCATATCTAAGTCAGCCATGGACATCGATGTTGCGCCAAGTTTCTGGAACAGCCCCGAATTTTTCTTCTCAGAAAAGACCCCTTTTCCATTATTTAAAAATAATCTTGTTCCTTTAGACAAAGCAGTCACAAGCAAATCATTATCACCGTCACCATCAACATCTTCGATTAAAGCTCCTGTTGAATATTGTTGTGGGCAGTTAACGCGCGATTGAAGCGTTACATCCTCAAATGTAAAACCTCCTTTGTTTATAAATAATTTGTTGTCCGTTTGAAGACCGCAAAAGTAAATATCCGGAAGGTTGTCACCATTTATATCTCCAATTGCGACACCTGAACCGTTAGCTAAATTTCTGTTTCTAGCAACAAGTTGACGAGATAATCTATTGGCAAAAAATATTTTAGTATTTTGAGTTTGATGCAATTTAAAGCCATTTCTATTACCAAAGGAATTCTTCTGAATNATTAAATCCCTAATTTTAGCGGCTTGATAAGCATCGTGATTAATCCACTCTAAAGAATGAGTAGATTGAANAATACTAAATAAGAAAATTAATCCAGCAATATAATGGAAAATGCTCATTTCAGATTAATAACTTTGCCATTGATATGTAATTCTAAAGATTTGGAGTCTGCTGGAATAATGTATTCAACATTTTTCGAATTCGGCCAAGTTACTTTTAAGATGATATCTCGATCGGAATTTGGAAAGANCAAGGTTGAACTATTGTTCGCCCAATAACCAGAGCCAGATTGTATTTCTTTTAAAAATCTTGGCTTAGTCGAAATGATTTTTGCGCCAATTGCATAAGGNTTTTTAATACTGCCTTTAAGCCGAATTCTTATNCCCGAACTTCCATTAGCATTTTNATAGAGTTTAGTTGTTGCCGAATTCTGACTAACTACCAGATCCANACGTCCATCGTGATTAAAATCTGAAGTAGCACAAGCCCTCTGCTCTCCGTAAATCTTTATACCGCTTTCCTTAGAAGTCATGGCGNTGAATCCGCCTTTGCCATTGCCCTTCAAAATCAAACCTCTTCCAGAATCACTCCGTGAATATTCTGGGTTAGTTGCAAAGAAATTCTGGGAAAGAAAAATATCATTAAAAGTATCGCCATCAAAATCTTCAACAACAACTCCAAAAGAAGGNGTAAGTTGAGCATTATCTGGNAGAGGTATAAATTCCATAGATGCATTTAAATTATTAATAAATATACCTGATCTAAATTCTACAACGTCTAAAAATTTAGCTTTTTCAATAATACTACCAAAAGCACTGCGAACGTTACTTTTTCCNAGATCCTCAAAGTTTAAAATNTTTTCTCTTATTGGCGGTAGCGCAGCTCTTAAAATGTTTAACCTACGATCAGGTTTCCATTCATTATNAATTAAAGATGCTTCAATTGCTGCGGTAGTACCATCACCATATAAATCACCATAATAAACCCTGTTAGGTTTATTTATAGTTGGCTTATTTCTCCAATTAAGCCCCCAGTTCGTTGCTACAATATCTATGAGTCCGTCATTATTGAAATCCCCAGTTGCAACACCATTCCACCATCCCGTTAATTTAGAAAGACCAAGTTGATCGGTAATTTCAATAGGGTTCCAATCGTTATCATTCCAGGTAAAAACACGCAAAGCCCCCCAATGTTGAGTTATGATGAGTTCAGGTTTTTCATCACCAAAAACATCACTAAAAATTGCACTTTGAACCATTCCTAATTTATTCCATTTATATAAAGTCTTAGATCTTCCATTTTCAAATTCCATTAACGCAGAATCTGCAGGTGCTGGATATTGAGCAGGAATTATCTGGCCGCCTATAAACACTTCAAGCACTCCATCACCATTAATATCCGCCTGACACATAGGCCCCGTACTACCATTAATCCCAGAACGAATCGCAGAAGTCTTTTGTTTTGGGAAATCATAAAATGCTGCAGATGGAAGTTGTGTCGAACCTGATTCGTAATTTGATACTCCAACAATTAATGAGACTAATCCTTTGCTCGAAAATGTTGGAAGAATCATAGTTTGATCCCAGTTTGTTTTCAGAAGCATTTTAGAGCTTACAGGCTCAATAACACCTCCATCCTTAAAATTATAGACAGACAGCTTTCCTCCAGCCCCATTGCTAATTATCAAGTCATCGAAGCCATCAGAATTTATATCTATCCAACTTATACCAGGGCCTGATTGACTATACTTAATCGGTATTAGTAATTGCCTTTGAAAATCCTCGTAGGGTCTATCTGAGTGACTATGACTAAGTAAATTAGATATATCCTCGAATAGAGGTTGTATTTTATTTTCTGCATAATTCTGAATTTCTCTAAGAGGAGGTTCTTTAAAAGTATAAGAGAAATTGGGCTCAATACTATTGATTGACTGAATGGCACCACTTGGCCAAGTGATTGAAATATCTGAAACTCTATTCTGTACACCAAAAGTACGCACTGAATGATCTGAGGATAAATATCTTCCAGCACATATAATCTCTTGTGTTTGAACAAAATCATTTTGAGTAAGAACAATTTTAGCTCCAATTCCATTAATATTTTTGATTCCCTCTAACTGAATACGTATTCTTGGATTTGGAGAAAGATTTTCATATATCCCGGCGCTTTCTAATAAATTATTCATTATTACATCCATATCACCGTCATTATCAAGATCAGCTAAAGCCATTCCTTGAGAAATTCCGGAATGATCAAACCCCCATTGAGATGAATAGTCCGAGAATGTTCCGTCTTTGTTATTTCTAAAGGCAACATTTGGCGTTCTCAAATCTGGGAATTTGGACAACAAGCTCAAAACTTTACTTTGAGAAAGACCTTTTTCATTTTTTTCACGATCAATTACAGCTGCCATATCAGCATTTTGAAAATCTCTAAGCTGCCCGTTTGTAACTAAGATGTCTTCGTAGCCATCAAAATCCACATCCAAAAAAATCGGCCCCCAAGACCATTCTGATGCTTCAACATTGGAATATCGTGCAACCTCTTCAAAAGTATTGTCTCCTCTATTGACCTGAAGCGTATTACGTGAAAATTGTGGTCTACTTAAGAGAACTGATTGATTTTCATTACTGGAAATTAATTCAGACACTTGTACGTGCCTCATTTCATGCGATCTACTCAGCATATCCACTACAAAAAAATCAAAATCCCCATCTCTATCAAAGTCTGCGAAATCAACTCCCATTGAAAAGGTTGATGTATTTCTCAGTGCCAATTTTGGAAGCTCTCTAAAACGGCCTTTTCTATCGTTAATCCAAATGCGATCCGGTGTGAATAAATCGTTGCAGACATATAAATCCTGATATCCATCCTGATTAATGTCACAAAATCTTGCAGCCAATCCCCAGTCCATNGGTGTTTTGGATAATTTGCCACCGGATTCATTTAAGAATCGATCTCTATAATCTGCTTTTTTAAACAAACCATTACCGTCATTAATATAAAGAAAATCTTCCTCCCCGTACTCGAGTACATTTCGATTTTTAGAAATTTCAAAACGCCCTTTCAATTCAGGACTTGAAGTAGACACCCCATTAACTGAAATAACTTTTGGCTCATTATTTATCATCCTCACCCTAATTTTTGTATTAGGGCGATCTTTAATTGTTGTAGGATGAAAATTAGTTACATAAATATCCAAATCACCATCATTTTCAATATCAGCTATAGTCATAGACATGCTACCCGCATTTGATTTAAGCCCTGACTCATTTGTAGTTTCAGTAAAATTTAAATTATTATCATTACGAAAAAGCCGAGTACCTCCACCTAAAGCATTAACTAATAAATCCAAATCACCGTCACCATCAATATCAGCAAATGCAGCGGCAGTGGAGTCTTGCCCTAAACAAGATACTTTTGAAATTTCCGTAACATCTGAAAACTTCCAACCCCCAAGATTTCGATATAATTTATTACCATTTTCCAACCCACAAAAATAAAGNTCGCATAAGCCATCACCATCTACATCACCAGCGGCTACACCGGAACCACTTAANAGATTTCGATTTCTAATGGATCTCTCATCATCTAATAAATTACTGAAATTGATATTAGTTAATTTTGATTCCAGCCTTTTGAATCCGCTCTTTCTGTTTTGATCGAATTGAAGTTTAACAGAACTCCATAAATCGGATTTGATAATTTCCTCTGAATGAATAAAAGNAATTGTCTTAATAAATACAATGAATAATAAAAGCCTATGGGAAACAAAACCATTAGTGTTCATTTTGAAGGCTCCTTTAACTCTATTATTTTAGATTCAGATGAAAAGCTAGTTTCAGAGACCTTGCCACTTGGCCAAACNACTCTCACTTTATTTAGTGAGGAATCATTTAAAGACATAACCTGAATCGCCGAATCTTGTGACCGATAGCCGCCGCCTCCTTTAATCTCTCGAATNGGCCCCTTTTTAAGCATTGATACCAATTGGATTTTAGAGCCTATCGCTTTAGGGTTATTTTTTAAGCCTTTAAGATGAACAATTAACCCTCTTTTAGNATTACGATTTTGATACAACTTACTTTGTCCGTTGTTCTGCCCAACTAATAAATCAACTTTACCATCTTTGTTGTAATCTGAGAAAGCAGCTCCTCGTTGATCCCCAGTAATATCCAATCCNCTTTCTGATGGACTTAATGGAATAAAANCACCATCTCCTTTTCCTTTTAACAGCAAGCCTCTTCCAGAATCAAGGCGAGGAAACCCAGGTCTTGTTCCAAAAAAATTCTGTGCNAGAAATGCNTCTTCAAAACCATCTCCGTCAAAATCTGAAACTGAAATACCAAACACAGGAGAAAGCTGTGCGTTTATNGGCAAATCTTTCATTTCAAATCTACCTCCATGATTTAAATATATTACTGATTCAATTTTATTTATATTAATCTGCCTCAATTCACCTATCTGCCCCCCAAGTAGTTGNCTGGTATTTGCTGATGCATAATCAGAGTAATTCGAAAATACTTCTCGCAAAAAAGGAATAGCACTTAATGTTTCCGGATATGTTCTAATAGGAGACAATTCTCCTACAGTTCTGGGATAATAAGATTCAAACACATCATTAATCCCCCCCCCACTTAAGTCGCCAACGTGCCACACTAAATCTCTATCACGGAAAATCTCATATCCTGAATTCCCTCCTAAATTTCCACATATTAAATCAATTCTACCATCACCATTAAAATCTCCACTGTTAACACTATTCCAAAAACCTATTGCATTATTTAACCCCACCTTCTTAGTCACATTGATCAGAACGCCATCATTATTTTGGAAAATCAAAATCATACCAGGGTCACAGGAAATAATTAGTTCAGGNAAGTTATCTCCTAAGACATCAGTCCAAACGGCACTACTAACAGAGCCGATTTCAGATAAAGATTCCTGTTGATTTTTATTAACCTGAAAATCTCCATTTATATTTTCAAGTAAGAGAGAGTCAACGGAAGCTGGATATGAGCCAGTCACACATCTCCCCCCAACAAATAGATCTAAATCACCATCACCATCATAATCAGAGCTACAAAAAACTGAAAAAGCAATTTCTCCAGCATCTAGTAAATTTAAAGGNNTGGATGAGTTTATTATGTGTTTTTCAATTGCAACACCAACTGTTAAGCCGTCTTCGTAATTAGATTGAAGAACGAGTAATTCTCTTTTACTGGAATCCAGNTCCAATAAAGCAACCTGGTCTCTTATGCTTGATTTGTTAAGAGACTCTAGATCTAGCTTTTTGAAGCCACCTTTCTTGTCATTTAAATATAGACCTGTCTTGCCACCTCTACCAGAAGGGATAGCTACATCGCTAAAGCCATCATCGTTCCAGTCTACCCAAGACACGCCCGGACCTTCTTGGCTGAGCTTTTTAGGAAGTAAAGACTGACGTGAANAATCATCATAAGATTGATCCACATGATTATGTCCAATAATATGACTAACATCAGTAAAAAGTGTAGTTGGAGCAGATTCCGTTATTGGTTTAGGAACTATAGAGTTTGATTCATGAATTTCATAGTGAGTATTAGATAGAATGTTTGTAATTTTGCTTTCCCTTCCACTTCTCCATATCACCCTTATGNTCTCAATCTTTTCNTTAGCTGCAAATGTTCTTCTAGATTCATCACCAGATAAATACCTTCCACCNCTGACTATTTCTTGAGATTGAAGCAGGCTTTTTGATTTAACAAGAACCCTAGCTCCTATTCCATGAGTATTTGGCTTAATGCCTTTAAGAGTTACAGTGACACGAGGTGCTGAGCTGTTATTCCGATACAAGCTAGCAGTTTGATTAAAATTATTAACAGCAATATCTAAATCACCATCATTATCTAAATCGGCAAGTGCCATTCCATGNGATATACCATTATTATTAAAACCCCACGCATCACTGCACTCAGTGAATTTCATTTTACCATTATTTCGAAAGGCTAAATTTTCTAAAACAAGAGGCTTGAACATGAAGCGCATTTNAAGAAGTTCTCGAGCAGTTCGNTTTCTAGTGTTTTTTAACCGTTCGCCCTCGTTAGTAACGTCCATATCCTGCATGTCCAATGGATGCCCAGTAGTAATCAAGAAGTCTTCAAATCCATCTAAATCAACATCAATAAACACTGGTGACCAAGACCATTCTGTAGCAGCTAATCCAGTGTAAAATCCAACTTCAGTATAATATTTGTTATCTTGATTTAGATAAACTGTATTATAGCTATATTGAGGACGATCATCATATTTCCCTAAATAAATTTCTGGAGATTTACGATTACTTAACTGCGTGTTTCTAAGCGTATGCTTACGACTTAACATGTCAGCGACAATAAAATCATCTAAGCCATCACGATTAATATCTGAAAAATCAACGCCCATTGAAAAATGGCTGCTTTTTCTCAAAGCCAAGCGATCAATTGCCTGAAAGATCCCTTTTCCCTTATTTATCCAAATTCTNTCTGGTGATTCAAAATCATTACAAACGTATAAGTCCGGCAGCCCATCTTGATTAATATCTCGGAACATAACNGAAAGCCCCCAATCATATAGNGNATTACTTAACGTCTTACCATCTTCATCCAGAAATGATCCTTTATTAAAAGGCACCGAAGTAAACCTCCCTTTACCATCNTTCAAAAACAAGCTGTCTGACTGCCCGTTCTCAATTATTTTCCCNTTCTGCTTTAAAGAAAATCGGCCAACAGAATTTGAATCAGAAAGAGATTTTCCATTTACTGAAACGACAACAGGTTTACCATTTATATTTCTACCCTTTAGTTTTGTTCCCGGTTCATCTCGNATGGTAGTTGTACGGTAATTAGTAACATATAAATCAAGATCTGAATCACCATCTATATCTGCCAAAGCCATAGACATCCCCCCTTTCCTGAGATTAATAGGGCGTATAGCTCTAAACACTCCATCCCCTGTGTTAATCAAGACCCAAGTTCCTTGACCAACTGAATTAACCACCAAATCTAAGTGTCCATTTCCATTAACATCAGCAAAAACACAACCAGTTGAAGCAATATTACCGCCTCTTACTTTCGCCTTAGATGTTACATCTTCGAATTTCCAATTGCCTAGATTTCGNTAAAGCTTATTTTCAGAATCAAGACCACAGAAGAAAAGATCACACAAACCATCTCCATCATAATCACCAGCAGCCACACCTGAGCCATTCAAGTAAATTTGATTGGTGGTATAGCGTTTTTTCGAAAGGAGATTTGTAAATGCAACGGCTGTTTGATTTGTGGAAACTTGGCTGAATCCTGGCTGACCATTTTTCGATACATTAAGTTTACGAAAATTATAACCTTCCTTATTTACCCAATCTTCAGACTTAGCCTCACTACAATAAGATATCAACCAAACTGATAAAAATATAATGATATTAACAGCTGAGGTTTTCAAATTGCAGGTCTTGAGCACGTCCCAATATCGCTTGAATCATTGGCAGACCTCAAGCCCTTACGCTATATATTTAAGCTCTTTGTTATTTGGNCCGAATTTGTCTGTAAGTATCAATAAAACCAGTGCTAATGTCATCATCNGGCAAAGGAAAGGCNATGTGAGCCTTAGGAAGGTTGTAGAACGGAATAGTNGGATAACGATGATGAACAGAGTGATAACCCTCATTATGAGTNAAAAAATTAAGCAACTTACCTATATTNGAGCGAGAACCATTACGAGNATTGTAATGCTCTTCAATTTCNGACCAATAATTAAAAATNGGATAAACCCAAAGAAGAGGAACTATCCAATACATAAAAAGATTNTGTANTTGCCCAAATATCAAACAGGTAAAAATTAAAGGAGCCCAAAATAAAATTAACTGCATCCAATTTTTACNATCAAGGGCTGCATTTCCATTACNCAAATAATGTATAGTAGGAAAAAAAGTGAAAGGCTTTATAAACCATATAAAAAAAATGTTCGGTTTTTTGTTTGCAAGACCGTAAATCTTATAATCTTCCGTTGTTTGATCCTCTTTAGTCATTAAGTGCTTATGATGGCGCAAGTGTTCTTCTTTATAATCGTTCATAGTTTGAAGAAACGGCCAAGCGTATAAAAATTGTAAATAATGGTGAAGCCGCCTTGAGCGAAAAAGATTNTAGTGTGAAGCTTCATGTAAAACAGCTTCAGCGAGAGAAAACTGGATTAACCCGATAGCCCACACGCTGACCATCCATGCTAACCAATGATTCAAATTTAAAGATATCGCAACGCATCCAAAAATAAATAACCAGTCACGAAAAACTGCCCACAAGCCGATAAATGTATTTCGCTCAATGAAACTCTTGGGATTAANTGNTTTCAGAGACATATCAGTTTTTTTGGNATTTTCATATGCACTCAACTTTTTACATGCAATAAAAGAAANNTTNATTTATCAAAAAANACANAAANAATCAACGTTTTCGAATTAAATGNACTTCCTTTATATCTATAGCTTCACCATTCGGAATTTTAAGAGCTCTCAACTTTAATTGAGTAAAACCCTTGCTTAGAGATACTACCCCCAAATCCATAGTTCCCCAAAGATGTTCATATACTTCTTTTCTATTTATACGGTCTGCGCTTGGCAACATCTTACTTTCGAATGGTTTTGTAACATCAAATTTTATAAATGAATCAGACACCTCGAGCTGAAGTCTGCTTCCAATATTTACTTTTTCACAAGAATACTTAAGTAATATGTTATATTCCCCTTGGTGAATCACATTTAAGTTCCAATATGGATAAGCATTAGTACTTTTCCAATTATCAATCCAATCATTCGCCCAACCAGCAGGGCCATTATAGCTTATTCCATGTAGCAGAGCATTCGGTCGAACTTTTTCTGCTGGAAACAAATGAGCATAGTGCCCCTCAAGAATTACCTTATTCCTTCCTTTATGCCCTACTTGAATTGCAATTGAATCAAACCCCTCTAATGTCGCTTCATGGAACCAATTTTTATAAGCAATTTTAAATTTAGATAATTGATCAAATTCAATATTCGCAAGATTCTTTTTTTGATCAGGATCATTCTTCATATCGTACAATTCCCAACCTCTTCGGTCATCTACAGCTCGCCATCGTTTTGTGCGGACTGCTTTCTTAGAATCTTTAAGGCTAGTCCCTCCCCATGCAGTAAACAACATGCGATCTTTCCAGGCTTTATTTTTGCCATCTATCAAAGGAACTAGGCTTTTACCGTCTAACGGTTTGGTTTTATATTTTTTGATTCCGCATAAATCCATAATAGTAGGAAGTAAATCAATATGTGCTGCTATTGTTTCAACATTAGTATTCGATTTAATTCTAGATGGATATCTTATAAACAAAGGCACTCTAACACCGCCTTCATGAGCACTTCCCTTACGCCCTTTCATATTTGAGTTGTAGCGCAAACCATTTGGTCCATTATCTGTCAAAAAGATAAACATAGTATCATCATCAAGATTTAACTCCTCAAGTTTAGCCAAAACCCTACCCATATTATAATCAACGTTTTCAACCATTGCATATGCACAAGCTATCTTAGGGTCTTTAATCCCTTTATTAATATATTTCTTAAAATATTTATCTGGCACCTGCCAAGGTGTATGTGGTGTATTATAGGGTAAATAACAAAGAAATGGCTTAGACTTATTTTGCTCTATAAAGTTAATTGCAGCGTCTGTTAAGACATCAACCATGTAACCCTTTGACTTAACACCCTTGCCGTTATGATCAAGGATCGTATCAAAGTAATTATTCCAGTGCCCTGCACAGAAACCTAAAAATTCATCAAATCCCTGTCCATTTGGGTGGTGAGGATATTGTGACCCATTATGCCATTTACCAAAAGCTCCGGTAACATATCCATTTGATTTTAATAATTCAGCTATAGTTACTTCATCATCACGCATAATCTCGTATCCTCGAGTTACGCCATGGACTCCTGTTCTAAGGTGGTATCTACCGGTTAACAAACTTGCTCTAGTTGGAGCGCAAACAGGGCTAACATAAAAACGATCAAAACGAACCCCTTCATTAGCTATTCGATCGTGAACTGGAGTGTCTATAAATTTATTTCCATGAGAATGAACGTCCCCAAAACCTTGATCATCTGTCATAACAATCACTACATTAGGCTGCTTAGAAATTGCGAAACATTTAACAGTTACGCCAATTACAATAATAGGAATACTTAAAAATCGAATGAGATAAATCACTAAAGGAAATAATGAATAATTACCTTAAATTAGACCAGTAAAATGGATTATAAGTAATGTTATAAAGTTAAGCTTTAAGTCAATGCACATGACCATTGCAAAATACCTTGTGATAACTCGATCTATAGGGATAACGTCTTTGAAGCCGCAAATGCGTCAGATCTATGAGTAAAAAAATAAAATGGGGCATTCTGGGAACAGGAATGATTGCAAAGAAATTCGCTAAGGATCTTAAGGAAACAGACTTAGGAGAACTTCACGCAACAGGATCAAGATCTCAAGAAACTGCAAATTTATTTGCTTCTGAATATGGAGGAAAAGTATTTTGTTCATACGATTCACTAATCAACGACTCAGAAATCGATGCGATATACAATCCACTTCCAAACGGTCTTCATGCCGAATGGTCTATAAAGGCAATGCAGGCAGGAAAGCATGTCCTTTGCGAAAAACCAATGGCTAGAAATATTTCTGAAGTGGAAGAAATGTTCAAAGTATCTGAGTATACTGGAAAGGTACTTATAGAGGGGTTTATGTACAGAGCTCATCCTGGAATTCAAAAGCTAATTGAAACAGTTCGGAGTGGCGTATTAGGAAAAGTGAAATTAATAAGATCCAATTTTTCATTTACACGAGAAGTTATGGATAGCGATGCTCGCTATAAAGTTGAGCATGCAGGAGGAGGACTAATGGATGTTGGCTGCTATTGTGTTAATTTAGCTAGAGCTATTATGGGCGACGAGCCAACTGAGACTTCGTGCATTGCTCACAT
>PAOJ01000027.1 GCA_002708005.1 Verrucomicrobiales bacterium
TCTGAGTTTATATCAACTAAAGGGATCGTTATTTCACCTCGCAAAATTGAGGAGTATTATATCGCGAATAAAAATCAGTACCGTCAGGATAGAGAAATCAAACTTAGAATGATTGTTTTGGAAAATTCAAAACATGGAGGAGCAGCATCAACTCGGAGTTTAGCAGATGAAATCCATGCCAAATTAGCAGATGCTGAATCATTTACACAAATGGCTCAGATTCATAGTGACCAAAATAATGCCACTGGAGGATTGCGCGCTCAATGGGACAAGAAGGGAGGCAGTCTTCATCCTAGCTTAGAGAAGGCAGCATTTGCCCTAGGTCAAGGGCAGGTTAGTTCTGTAGTAGAAATTTCCAATGGCTGTTTTATTATCCGTTGTGAAGAAATTCGCCAAACAAAACTTAAATCTCTTTCTGAGGTTAGAGATGAGATTGAAGATAATTTGATTGAGCAGGCCCGTAAGGAGCGCGCAGATAAATGGTTTAAGAAACTGGAGGCAAAGGCATATATCCAGATTTTTTCATTTTGATTTAATATGAGGAATTTTTTTTCAGTTTAACAAATATAATTTGAATGAAGCGTGGAAGCCTTAATCTTTTTTTCTTCTGTTTTTGTTTGATTCTTATCGGACCTGGATTCCTTTTAACAGCAAAGGCGCAAGTTACTGCTACTCTGGAAATAAATAAACCTCAGCTTCTTCCTCGTGAGAATTTCTTCGTTCGTTTAAAAATAGTAAATTTTTCCGGCCAAACTTTGGTGTTTGGTGAAGATAATAATTGGTTGCAATTCCAGATCGAAAATGAGGTTGGCGAAGTTCTTGATCCTATTTCGGAGCCTCCAAAAGTTGAAGGTCGTTTTACTGTTGAGTCTTCAATTCGGGCTACTAAGCAAATTGATTTATCTTCCCATTATGCTCTTGAAAAAGCAGGTCGCTACAAGCTTACAGCGAAGGTTTATGTTAAACAGTGGGGGAGGTTGCTGCCCGTTAATCCAATTAAATTTGATGTTGTCAATGGCTCGGTGCTTTGGCAGCAAATGTTTGGTGTGCCATTAAAAAAAGGAGAACCTCCGACTCAGCCTCAGCGACGTCGATATGTTCTTCAACAAGCTAAGAATCTAAGGATGATGACTCTTTATGTAAGGGTTGATGATGGTCCTGGTGGTCGTGTACACAAAGTTTCCCCGGTTTGCCCAATGGTAACTTTTAATGAACCTGTTGCGCAGGTAGATCCTGCAGGTAATTTGCATGTTCTCTGCCAGTCAGGAGCTAGAATTTATAATTATTCAGTCTTAAGTCCTGATGGGTTAATTAAAATTAGACATCATTATAACATTGTTGGCAGTCGCCCTCGATTAGTTTTTAAGGAAGGAAAAATTATTGTTGCAGGCGGTTTGAAACTCCTTCGCCCTGATGATTTACCAAGCCGCAATAAAAATAATGAGAAACCGAAACTCATACTGCCTGAAACTGTAACCAAGCCAATTCCGGTGATTCGTGAGCCGGTGGCAGAGCGAAAAAAACAGTAAATAGTAGTTTACGCCATTACGTTTAATGAAAAAGGACTCTGTAATCCTGTTTGTAATTGCGTTTATTTTGTTTTGCCAGACGGCTTGTAGTCGTATTGCTACAACTAAGCTTCCAAAAGAAATGACATTCGAACAAGACGTCACTTTTCTAGAAAAACATGTTGATGTTATTACGCTAGATCAAGGTCCAGGGAAACCAAAGGTCGCAATTGTTCCTGCCTACCAAGGTAGGGTGATGACTAGTACTGTTGGAGGTAGTAAAAGTCCAAGCCATGGATGGATTAACCGTGAGCTTATTGAAGCTGGTCGTAATAATCCTCACATTAATGCATATGGAGGTGAGGATCGGTTTTGGCTAGGGCCTGAGGGAGGTCAGTTTTCGATTTTTTTTAAGAAAGGAGATCCGTTTGACTTAGAGCACTGGCAGACTCCAGTGTTAATTGATACTCAACCATACGAAGTAATAACAAAAACAGAACGCGAGGTTACCTTTCGCCATGAGGCGAAAATAAAAAATTATTCAGATACTGATTTCTTTATACGAATTGATCGAACAGTCCGTTTATTGGATCGTTCAAGGATTGATAACCTGCTTGGTTTAAAATTGTCTCCAACTATTGATGTAGTTGGATATGAGTCTGAGAATATTTTGACTAACATTGGGGATGCCGCCTGGACTAAGCATGGAGGTTTGTTGTCAATATGGATACTTGGTATGTACAAGCATTCTGCAGATACGACGGTGTTAGTACCATATGTCGAGGGCGAAGAGTCTGAATTAGGTCCGATTGTTAACGCTGATTATTTTGGTGAAGTGCCTTCTGACCGGTTGAAGGTGAAGAATGGTGTGATTCGTTTTTCTGCTGATGGAAAATATCGCAGTAAAATTGGGCTTTCGCCTAAAAGAGCAAAATCTATACTTGGAAGTTACGATGCAACTCGTCAGTTATTGACTATTGTCCAATACAATAAGCCGCAAGGAGCAACGAACTATGTCAACTCGATGTGGGAATTGCAGGACGAACCTTTTAATGGTGATGTTGTGAACAGTTATAATGATGGGCCGCCTAGTCCTGGGGCAAAGCCATTAGGGCCATTTTATGAATTGGAATCCTCATCTCCAGCACTTGAGCTTAAACCAGATGAGTCATTCACACACATCCACCGCACTATTCATTTGCAGGGGGATAAAGAAGTTATTCAGGGACTTGGAAAAGATTTATTGGGAGCTATCGAATAGCCTTTGTTGCAGGTTGTCCGTGAATATGTTTATTTTTTCTTGAAGCTTGGAGAGCGTCTAGTGTGTCGACTGAAGCTCCTGGATCTTTTTGTGCGTTCATCCATCTGTCTAGTTCTGCACGAAGTTCATTCAAATATTTGTTGTGTTCTTTATCATTGATCAAATTTTTCATTTCATAGGGGTCATCGGTGACTCGGTAAAGCTGTTCTTCAGGGCGATGCATATATCTTTTTACAAGTTTGTAGGTGCGTGGTTTGTTCCATGAATCCCAAATCCATGTGGACCAATAGGGATTGTTGAGTGAGCCGTTCCCGCGTGAGCCCATTAGGTGCTTCTCGATGTAAATTTCATTTGGAAGTAGATTTCGAATGTAATGATACTCTCCGTTGGATACGGAGCGAATGGGATAGGGTGGGCCTTCAGGAATATTGTTGTGTATTCCGTAAACAAATTGACGATGTTTAATTGTTATATTTAAAAGTGAATTCTTAAAACTTCTTCCGTCATAGGGATAAGATTCGGGGTTGCCTCCTGCCAGGTCAACCAGAGTGGGTAGTATATCAGCATACTGTACAAGAGCATCTGTTCGTTTGTTAGAAGGTATGCGGCCAGGCCAACGAGCTAAGAGGGCAGTATGTATACCAGTGTTCCAGTTGGTCCATTTGTTTCCTGGGAATTGTGATCCTTGTTCTGAGGTAAATAAGACCAAGGTATCTTTCTGTCTACTGGTTTTCTGAAGCGTAGTTAGAATATCCCCCACTTGACTATCCATATAGGTTATTTCAGCAAGATATTTAGAGAAGTCTTCTCTTGTGCGAGGTGTATCAGCGATTGTCGGGGGTAGTTGTAGGCTAGATGGTGGATATTTTGAAGGGTCTCCCATTACCCATGGCACATGTGGTTCGACTAAAGCGACAATAAGACAGAACGGCTGTTTGGTGTTCCTTTGCATGAAACTTTGTATCCCTTTGAGGTTGTGGTCTTGTGTAGGATTGCGGACACAGTTGGGATCGAAACCTTTTATTTTTTCAAACGGAAATGCTGAAGCTGGTTTGACATGCACTTTACCTGCAATACCCACACGATAGCCCAGTGAGCCTAGGTGATGAGGCATACTTTGAACATTGCCGCGGCTAGCTGAGTGATTCCATGCACAACCATTATGGAGTGGATACTGGCCGGTCATCATCTCGGCGCGGCAGGGTTGGCACATGGCTTCAGCAAGATATGCCCTATTGAATGTAAGACCTTGCTTAGCTAAACGGTCGATATTTGGTGTTTTCGCGTTTTTGCCTCCATACAATGCCAGATCGTTGTATGTACAATCGTCGGCCATGATAATTAGAAAGTTAGGTTGTTTAGCTGAAGCAGCTATCTCTTGGGCAAACAAAGTACACATTAAAAGAAGGTATATGCGGAACATAAAAAGAGAGCTTCCTAGTTTCGTAATTTAGGGTCAACTTTGCATTACATTTAAATATAAAAAATAAATTAAATTTTTATGTGAAATATGACTGATGCATGGTAGTAACGGTCGACCCATGACTATCTCAAAAGCCAAAAATATAGGCGACTCTCAGGTGGCAAAACGATTTATTCTATCCGCTTTTCTGGCGGCGGCTGGCACGACGCAAGCAGTTGAGTTCGAAAACGATATTATTGAGGGTAACTTTGATTCGACCTTGAGCTACGGGGGGTCGTTTCGTGTTGATGATCCTGAGTTGAGTTCTATTGGTAGAGCTAATGGAGGGACCGCATATTCTGTAAATGGCGATGATGCAAACTTGAATTATGATTCTGGTCTTTTCTCTCATGTATCTAAGGGTACTCACGATTTAGAGTTGGCCTTCAAGGAGCTTCAGGATGTGAGTATTTTTATTCGTGGTACTTACTTTATTGATTTTGAAAATAATAGTGGTGATAGCCCTTTGAGTGGTTCTGCAAAACGCGAGGTAGGTCGTGAGGCCGAGTTGTTAGATGCTTATGTTTCTTATGATCTTCCATTTTCTGTTCCGGTCAATATTCGCTTAGGTAACCAAGTTTTGAGTTGGGGCGAGAGTACATTCATTCAGAATGGAATTAATATTATTAATCCGATTGATGTGAGGAAATTCCGAGTCCCTGGCTCCGAGTTACGTGAGGCACTTCGCCCAGTTCCATTACTTTCAGCTTCGATTCAGCTTACAGATAATCTTTCTCTTGAGGGATTTTATCAGTTTAAGCATGAAGAGATGGAAATAGATCCGGCAGGTAGTTATTTCAGTACAAAAGATTTTGTTGGAGCTGGCGGTCAATACGCGATGCTTGGTTTTGGTAGCCTCAGCAATCCTAATATGTCGAGTTGGATAGATAACCCACTGGCTCCTTTTCTAGATGGTGTGCCGGCAAAGCTTCCTACAATTTCAAATCCACGCTTTAATCCCACGTTACCTCCTAGTGCTGCGAATGCTCCGTTTCTTCCTTCTAACGCGGGAGCGATTCCACGTGGTAAAAGCAATAGGGCAAGTGATAGTGGACAATTTGGTTTTGCAGCGCATTATTTTGCTGAAGGACTCAACGATACTGAGTTTGGTTTTTACTTTTTGAATTATCACAGTCGGTTGCCTCTGATTAGTGCCATCACTGGTAGAGATATTCAGTCTGAAATTCAAACTAACGCCGTTAATCCTTTAAGTGCCGGAATCGACCAATTAAAGGCTGGAATAGGTCAACTTGAGGCTGGGATCGGTCAAGCTGAGGCTGGTTTGGCTCAAATTAATGAATCTATTGCCCAGCTTGAAGCTAATGACCCAAATAATGAAGGTTTAGTAGCTTTAAAAACTCAGCAGGCGACGTTGACTGCACAGCGAGCTGGCCTGACGGCCCAACTAGCTGGTACTGAGGCTCAACTAACTGGTACTGAGGCTCAATTAAATGGTCTAATTGCTGGATTGCCAAGTTTGGCAGCTCTTTATCCTGGTACGGCTAGATATATCTTTGAATACCCCGAAGATATTCAGTTGTATGGAATAAGCTTCAACACAGAGATAGGGGCCACCGGGATTTCTGTTCAAGGCGAGGTTTCTTATCGAAATGATGTTCCACTGCAGATAGACGACATTGAATTATTAGTTGCTGGTTTGACTCCTTCAAACCCGGTATTGGGAAATCTAGGTGCATTAAATCCGGCTTGGAATGGTGTCAGCATGACTCAGTTAGGATCTCAAGGGTTCAATAGTTATGTTCAAGGGTATAGAAACTTTGATGTGATACAGCCGCAGTTTACTGTTACAAAGCTGTTTGGCCCAACGATAGGAGCGGAGCAATGGGTTCTTGTGGGTGAGGTTGGCGCGACTGCTGTGCCGGATCTACCTAGCAAAGATAAGCTTCGATTTGATGGCCCTGGTACGGTTTTGAGTGGCAATGCATTTGCGCCTCAAATCTTGGCAGCAAACGGGCATGCACCTGATCGTTTTGAGTCTGCTGATTCTTTTGCAGATGATTTTTCTTGGGGCTATCGTTTGGCTGCTCGGATTGATTATATGGATGTATATGGTGGAGTTAATCTTTCTCCGGCCATCGCATTTGCACATGATGTTGATGGAAATACTCCCCTACCTCTAGGGAATTTTTTACAGGATCGTAAAACTGTAACTCTGGGTGTTACTGCTACGTACCAGAACTCATGGCAGGGGTCTATTAAGTATACCGAATATCTGGGGAATGAATCTCATAATTTTATGCATGATAGAGATTTTCTTTCAGCGATGGTGCAGTACTCCTTTTAAACTAATTTAATTATTAAAAAAATGAAACTTAACTTTAATTGTTATTCGATAACCGTCTTTACCTTTGTGTTGGGCGTAGTTTCAGCATCTTCTCAAAATGCAGATGATCTTGGAGAGAAGCTGACTCCTTTAGGGGCTCAGAAGATGGGCAATGGTTCAACTATTCCCGATTGGAATGGTGGTATTACGGCACCGCCTTCGGGATATAAGGTAGGGGATCATCATCCCGATCCCTTTTCTGCTGATAAACCACTTTTTACCATAACTCAGGCTAATGCTGAAAAGTATGCCGATAATTTGAGTGAAGGCCACAAGGCGCTTTTAGACAAATATGGTTCGACTTACAAAATGCCAGTCTATTCCACCAAGCGTAGTGCTTCAGCTCCTCAAGATATTTATGATGCGACCAAGGCAAACGTTGGTAAAGCCAAGTTAGCTGATGATGGTAATGGTGTAGTTGGTGCCTCTCGTGGGATTCCATTTCCAATCCCACAGAATGGACAAGAGGTGATTTGGAATCATTTACTTAGGTATCGTGGATTAAGTGGCATCCGCAAGGTGGGACAAGTGGCTCCTACTCGTTCGGGTAATTATACTCTAGTGCAACTTGAGGAGCAGCTTTTCTGGAATTACCACAAGAAGGGGGCTACTTCTGATAATATCGGTAATGTTATGGCTTATATGGAACAGAAGGTGACATCACCTGCACGTTTGGCTGGTACAATTCTAATGGTGCACGAAACCTTAAATCAGGTTGCAGATCCACGACGCGCATGGGTTTATAACACCGGCCAACGTAGAGTGCGCCGTGCACCAAATGTGGCCTATGACAATCCTGGGACAGCATCAGATGGTATGCGAACGAGTGACCAGTTAGATATGTTTAATGGAGGTATTGATCGTTACGATTGGAAGCTTATTGGTAAAAAAGAACTTTTTGTGCCATATAACTCATACAAGCTGCATAGCGATGAACTAAAGGTTAAGGATATTGTTACTCCGCTTCACATAAACCAAGAACATACTCGCTATGAACTACACCGAGTCTGGGTGGTAGAAGCCACACTGAAAGAGGGCAAGCGTCATATCTATTCTAAGCGTCGTTTTTATATTGATGAAGATAGTTGGGGAGCTCTCGTGGTTGATCAGTACGATGGGCAGGGACGGCTTTGGCGAGTTTCCGAGGCGCATAGTATAAATTATTATGAGGTCTTATCATTTTGGTCTACCCTTGAGGTTCACATGGACATACTTTCAGGGCGTTATCTTGCACATGGTTTGGACAATGAAAATGAGATGTACGATTTTTCGTTTGTAAGTAAGCCGGGTAATTATACTCCGTCATCACTTCGCCGCCGCGGACGACGTTAGTTGCCGCATACTCTTTAGGTGCGTTTTTTAATAAAAGACTTAAAACTTACCAAAGGCGGGCCGAGGTTTTCCTCGGCCCGTTGTGCTATTCTTTTAGCTTTTGTATTTTTTTTGTTTAGTTTGATGGTGCCATTTGCTCAGTCAATTGACGGGCCATCTGTAATGGCCCGTTTAGCTAAGCAGTCTTTATTGCTTGGTATTCACGGTCGAGCGGGAATAGCCGTTGCTGTTGGAGAGAGGGGACATATACTTTTAACTAACAATCAGGGCAAAACTTGGGTTCAAAAAAAATCCCCAACTCGACGTACTCTTAATTCGGTTTATCTTTTAGATCAAAAAACGATTTGGATTGCAGGGCATCAATCTACTGTTCTTCGTTCGCTAGATAGCGGTGAAAGCTGGACTAAGATTAAGGTGTTGAATGATCCTGAAACATCTTTTTTGGACTTGCTGTTCGTTGATTCAAGGCGTGGATTTATAGTTGGTTCTTACGGTAAGTTCTTTTCTACTATTGATGGCGGAAACACATGGATAGAAAATAAACAGGAGGAAGATCCTCATTTTTATCAAATTACATCTGCATCAAATGGGCTTCTCTGGTTGATTGGTGAATTTGGAACTGTTTGGAAAAGTAAAAATCAAGGAAACTCATGGGAGTCGCTAGATATTGATTATGAGGGCACTTTATTTGGCGGGGTGCCATTAATTAAAAGTGAATCGATCATTGTGCACGGATTACAGGGTAATATTTTTAGATTTAAGAATGGTTCAATATGGGAAAAAATTGATTCACCAACGAATGCAATATTGCATAGAGGAACGCAATTGAAGGATGGTCAATTAGTTTTTGCAGCCGGGGCGGGAGAGTTGTTGTTAGGCTCTGATAAGAGTCGTTTGTTTCAAGTTGTAAAATTATCGGATAAGGCTGCTGTGCCAACTGATTTGTGGCAATCGGAAGATGGTAGCTTACTAGTGACTACCGATCGGGGTGTATTTCGTATAACTTTGAGTGAATTGAACAAAAGTAAGTTGAATGATTAAGAGTTCATTTTCTTTTTGGTTAGAACAATGGTTGTTTCGTCATAGAACAAGCTTTCTCGTCTTATTTTTGNTTTTGACTGCAATCNTTTTGGGATTTGCTACTCAGACAAAAGTAGATGCTCGTTTTGAAAAACAATTACCTCTAGGGCATGATTACATTCAAAAATTTCGCGAGTACGAGTCTGAATTTGGAGGCGCTAATCGAGTAATTCTGGCGATGATAGTTGANGAGGGNGAAATTTTTAATGAAGATTATTTTAACAAGCTCGATTCCCTGACTAAGGATGTTTATGCCATGCCGGGTGTTGATCAAGCCAGTGTAACATCGTTGTTTACACCAAACGTGCGTTTTACAGAGGTTGTAGAAGATGGTTTTACGGGAGGGAATGTAGTTCCGGCAGATTTCGCTAACACTTTGCAAGACTTGGCTAAGGTTAAAGAGAATGTTCTTAAATCCAATTATATGGGGAGACTTGTGACTGACTCTTTTAACGGAGCTATGGTTATGGCCAACTTGCTCGATATAGATCCTGATACTAAAAAGCCTCTAGATACTTTTGTTGTAGCAAGTGCATTGGAATCACTACGTGAAAAGTACGAATCGGAGGCAGTGAAAGTTCATGTCATAGGATTTTCAAAGGTTATGGGGGATATTCGTGATGGGGCTCTAAATGTTATTTTTTTCTTCTGTGTCACGATTGTAGTCACTGCATTGTTAGTGTGGCTATATTCTCAGTCATTTATTTTTTCAGTACTACCGATGGGATGTTCTCTAGCTGCAGTGGCATGGCAACTTGGGATAATACATTTAATGGGTTTTGGCATTGACCCTATGTCAATTCTTGTGCCGTTCCTTGTATTTGCCATTGGTGTAAGTCATGGCGTGCAAATGGTTCGAGTGTTTAGAGATCAATTGTTTCATGGAGAGGAAGCCTTGGTTGCTGCTCGTAAGGCATTTCGTGAGCTTTTAATTCCAGGTGGAGTGGCATTACTAACAGACACCATTGGTTTTATCACTATTTTACTGATCCCAGTGCCAACCATTCGGGAATTGGCAATTGCGGCGAGTGTTGGGGTGGCTGCAATTATTGTTACTAATCTTATTCTTCTGCCACTTTTGTTATCTTATCAAAAACCAAATCATGATTACCGGGAACGAGTTGCCAAACGAAAAATTAAAACAAAAAAATTCTGGAAAAAAGTGTCTCTAGTCTCAGAGCTTAGGGTGGCCAAATGGCTTGTTGTAATTGGGGTATTATTATTTGTTTTTGGTTTTGATCAAGCTACTCGTGTTGAGGTTGGGGACCTACATGCTGGCGTACCAGAATTGCGTTCCGAATCCAGATACAATCGAGATACTGCGGCGATTACGGATAATTTTAATCTTGGGGTTGATGTTCTTATTGCCTTTGCTGAGACTGTTAAAGATGGCTCGGTAGATTATGAGGTGATGGAATTACTCGATCGGTTTGAGTGGCATCTGAAAAATATTGAGGGCGTGAAGAGTGTTTTGGGTCTTGCTGGCATGGCTCGTAAAATTAATTCTGGATACAGTGAAGGTAGTTTGAAATGGCAGGTGTTGCCGTTTAACAGAGACATGCTAGCCCAAGCAGTTGGTAGAGTTGAAACCTCAACTGGTTTGACCAATCTCGACGGGAGTGTATTACCGGTAATGATTTTTCTTGAAGACCACAAAGCTGAGACTATTCGCAGGGTTGTAAAGGCAGTGACGGCTTTTGAAACTGATCATGGATATAAAAATATGCGCTTTAGTTTAGCTGGTGGTAACGCAGGCATCATGGCGGCTTCTAATGAGGTTGTACGTAATGCTCAGTTTCCAATTTTGATTTATGTGTTTTCGGCAGTAATTCTGCTTTGTTATGCTAGTTTTCGTTCTATTAAGATAGTTATATGTATCGTTTTACCATTAGCTTTGGTGTCAGTTCTGGCGCATACATTAATGTTCTGGATGGAGATTGGTTTGAAGACTTCTACTCTGCCGGTGGTGGCATTGGGTGTCGGGGAGGGAGTTGATTACGGTATTTATTTGTTTAGTTGTTTTATTGCCCAACGGCGTAAAGGTTTAGCATTTGCTGATGCAATAGAAGCTGCTATGCAACAGGCTGGGAGTGCGATTGTTTTTACTGGTCTGACACTATCTGTTGGGGTCGGTACTTGGGCTTTTTCATCCCTGCAGATTCAAGCCGATATGGGGATATTATTAATGTTCATGTTTTTGATGAATATGATATGTGCCATAGTATTGTTACCTGCTATTGCTAGATTACTCTTTAAATCATAGAGATTTTAAAAATTGATATAAGTCTGCAATATCGCTGGCACTTAAGCCTTCAAGTAATCCTTCTGGCATTATGGAACGTTCGCTGACCTGTTGTGAAGCGATATCTTTTTGATCGAGTCGAATAATTCCTGATCCAGTTTTTAAGACGATTCCATCTGCTGCATAAAACGCAGTTCGCCCTAAATGCACATCTCCATTCTGCATTCGGTACTCGTTGAACCTATATAATGGTGAGATGTCTCGATTAGGGAACAAAATTGTTCGAAACAAGTCTTCTGGAGACAAGCGTTTGGCAATCCCATTTAAGTCTGGACCAAGCGCACCTTCGCCTGAATGACAATTTTGGCAAGCACGATTAATGAAGATTTTTTTACCTTCTCTTAATTTGCCTTCATTCCAATTAACAGTGCCTAATATGGACTCCCATTTTTTTGCATTAACTAATCCGGTGTCTGAGGCTGCATTTGAAAGAGTTGGATAAGTGGTATTAAACCAATCAAAAACTGGTTGCCAAAACGTAAGTAAATTTTTTGGTAAATTATTTTTTTCACGTACTTTTTCAAATTTATGATTACTCCAAGTAGTTAATAGTTTTAAGATTTTTTTTCGAGTTTCGGCTTTTCCTTTGGGCCCGCATTCCCGCCTTAGTTTTCTGATTAGGGGAACAAAGTCTCTTGGTTTATTACTTGTAGGTAATTGTTTAAGTGCGGCCAATGCAGTTTTAGAGATACTGTTATCACGAGAAAGCAGTGCATCTAAAAATAGTCCTCTATCTTGTGCTTTGGGTTGTTTTACTAATTGTTTTAGAATTGCTGGACGAAGCCCGCGATTTGACCACTGTTTACGTAAGGCTGGTAATAAGTTTTCTTGCGGTGTTATTTCTAACAGATCAATCAATTCGTTAGACCATGGCAATTTTTGATTAATTTTAGTTGCTTCGAGATAGCGTTTTGCTGCAGCTAGTCTGTTGTCGCCTTTAAGCGTTAGTGCGAATTCAAGGTGACTGGCAGTTGGGAAGTTTTCATGATTAATTATTTTTTTTATCAATTCAGGTTGCTTGCTAGTGTGGGCTTGAGCGATATCTGCAAATCTCATCGACCAGTTTAGCTTTGGTCTTGTCCCTTGGCTTTTTAGTTTAATGTCCAGCTGCATTAAAGCATTAGCTAGTTTTGGTAGATCGGTAGAGAGAAAAGACGATGGTAGTTTTGCCATAACAATGAGCTTGTGGAAGTCTTCTACCGGGTTTGTTTCTGGCGTAATACCCTGGAGTAGATTTCTGATAATTTCTGGTTGCTCAGCACTGATCATTGCAAGTAATCGACTAACTTCTCGTTTGAGGTCTCGATGCTGAGTATCCATCAACGGAATTATCTGTATGGCTATATTTTTGGTTAACAAGCTGTGAGGAGTGAGCGAATATGGTGCTTCGTAGCCGGTGAATGATTCACGGCTTGGACGCTCGAGATTGTAATCTCCTAATGCGAGAATAATTGTTCTGACAATGTCTAGATTGAGGTTTGCTGCTTGATTACTATTGATTAGTGGTAGTAACCGTTGAATGGCTTGAATATGAATTTCTTTTTCCGAATCACGCCAAATTTCTGCTGTTATTGCCGTAACTTTCCCTTGTGTAGTAAGTTTATTGTGATTTGTTTTTTGCCAAATTGATTTTGGCAATCGACTGGCTAAACGAGCACTTATTAGTCTTACTCTAATATTTGATTGGTTGAAATTATCGTAAAGTGTATCAAGCCATTCTATTGATTGAGATGGGGCTTCTGGTAACAAGCGAAGCATAGCTTCCAGGGCCTTAACTCGGACATAGTCCTCTTTATCTAGCGCTAAATGATTTAGTAATTGAGTGGCATTCCGACTTGGATAACGTCCGATTGCCCATGCAGTTCTAGCTCGAATGTTCGATGAAGATGATTTTGAAAGTCGTTCTGAAGAATGTGAATCGAGGCCGCTAAATATGTCAGTCAGAATTTCAATTGCCCTCACTCTTTGTCTTGGTTTTCGATTTGTATTAAGTGCTGATTCAGTAAGATGACCTGCTCCTATTTGCTTGGCTAGTGGTTCCCATTGCGTGCGCGACCATTCGGTCATTGGTTGAGGTGCATTCAGTAAAGACTCAATCGAAGTATTTTTGACTATGTTTTGGTGGTTTGTTGTGTTGCTATTATCTTTGGTTGGTATCACTCGAAAGACTGAGCCTTTGGTCCCTCGGCCTCCAGTCGAGATGAAGAGTTCGCCGTCCCGTCCAACCTCGATATCGCTCGGGGCAAAGCCGTCATTGCCTATTGGCGAGATGAATAACTTAGGGAGTGCTTGATAAGAAGCATTCGCGGCTTCCAATGGAAAAAACCAAATATTTCCAAACGTCCAATCAAGAATAAAAATTCCATCATGCATTTCTTTTGGGAACAAATGGTGATTGTAAACTACAACACCAGTAGGGGATCCACGGCCGATCTTATGTATATCTGGAACAGTATCTGAGTAGTAGCTGGGTCTTGCCCAACTCCTTTTGAAACCTGGCATTCTCCATCCGTGATGTCCGCCGACGGCTACATGATAAAGTCTGGTTGGCGTGTACCAAGGAAGGTAAAATGTTCGTTCAGTGTCGCTATCATAGGTAAATATATCACCACGCCAATTGAAGTCGAAATCATAGGGATTGCGGAACCCGCAAGATAAGGCTTCAAAAGTTTTTCCGTCTGGTGAAAAACGAATAATAGCTCCGCCTTCAGTTTTTTTAATCGGCGAATTTAAAGAATTAAATTGTTTTGATGTAAAACCTGTGTCGTTGCCGCCAACAAGATAAAGCCAGCCGTCTGGTCCTTTACGTAGAGCGTGTGCTCCATGTTCTCCATTTGCCAGTCGAAGAAATTGACGTGGGGGTCCATCTGCTTTTCCGTCTTTATTAGCGTCGTCGTATCTTAGAAGAGCTCGATTGGCAACGGCCCACAAATATTGGCCGTCAAATAGCATTCCCATAGTCCCCCGGTCGAGTTTGGCGAATTGGATTGATTTATCTGCTATGCCGTCTTGATTGATGTCATGCAGTGTTCGTATGTAGCCACGGCCTGAGACTACTACTCGGCCCTTGGAGTCTAGAGTCATTGAATAAATATCATCAGCCAATTCAGGGCCAGCATATTGAATAGCGGTGAATCCTTTTTGTACTTTGATTGAAGAACCTGATACAGCTGGGCTCAGCGGGAACAATGCAATGGCAAAGTAAATCCAAAGTTTATATTGGATTATTTTCATTATTATTTTCCATCTTAATCTCCATGTTCTTTTTAACGAAATTACGGACTACACTCATTTCTGTTTCTCCCTGAATTGTGTGTTCTTTTTCAAAAACCTCCCATTGAATATTCACACCTGCGGCGCTCAATTGGTCGACATGCCCCTTTGTTTTTTTAAGTGGTAAAAGAGGATCTGTTGTTCCGTGAGTGATTAGAAATTTTTGTTCTTTTGCTATGGGGGATAGTTTTTTAATCAGATTTTCGGGTTCGTTTACGTAGCCGCTTATACCTACTAAACCAGCAAATTGATAAGGGTAGCGCAGACCTGTTTCAAGGGTCATTAGGCAGCCTTGTGAGAAACCAAATAAAAAAGTTTTTTCGGTATTAAATCCAGCTTTTCGGTGTTGGTCCATTAAGTTAAAAAGTAATTGTCGACTTCGTTCAATTCCGGGACTGGGGTCATTATAAATATCATACCATGAAAAACCTCCATGATAACTATCAGGAGCATCTACAAGCAGGTAGTTAAGTCGTGGGTTTTCCATGATGCTAGGAAGCCAACGGTAACCTTCCATGCTGTCTCCTAGGCCGTGTAGCACGATCATTAGCCATTTTGAGTCTGCTTCCTGGGCTGGGATTAATTCTGTATTGAGCACAGCGGTAGTCTAACGTTCTGTGGCTCTTGGCCAAGACTTGAGAAGGGCTCTCAATTATTTAGTAGGTTTAAAACGAGTAATAATAAATCATGTTTTAGCCTGTGGTAAGTCCAAGGGCTTTGCTAAGAGGGTCAATTTCGCAAGAGCTAAAACCGAGGTGAGAATGGCGTCTCCAACCTTCAGCATGAGTGCTGCCGGCGGCTTTACCAAGATTTCGTGATATTGATTCCATTGATTCTAAATAAGAATTCATTCCTTGGCTTATATCGAGCCATTCCTTTTGGCTTTGATGAGCTGCGAGTGCCTGTTTTTTTAATTTAAAAACACTTGTTGTGTTAATAAGTAGATCAGGCTTCACAGTTTGGCGCATTCCATCCATTAATCCATGTGGCATAGCGTGATATAATGCGATCTCATTTTTTATTGGTTTAAGAGGTGGACTTACATCGAAATTAGGCATGCCTCGGGAAAATGCTGCAGTGACAGCAAGACGCGAGGTATTGGTATGATCCTCCATGTAGTCTTGGGGTGAATGAGTTAATACGATAGTAGGGTTAACAAGGCGAATAACCGATGCCAGCTTGCGTAGATGCAAGGAATCATAAAATATTTCAAGATCTCTTGAAAATGGAGAATGAAATGTAGCTCCAAGTATGGTTGCAGCATTTTGTGCTTCTTCTAGTCGCTTGGCTTCGGTTTGTGTTGAGTCGAGGCTTATGCTGCCACAGTTGCCACTGGAGATGTTAAGATAATGCGTTTCCCATCCTGCTTCATTGAGCAACAACAGAGTTCCTGCCATCATAAATTCAATGTCATCTGGGTGCGCAGCTATCGCGATAGCAACTTTTCTTAAATTATCATCAGGTTCAGGCACGTAACATTGAGAGTTTAATTGGTTTGTTTTTCTTGGCTGATAGATCAGCGGCAAAAATTACTTCATGAGATCTGGCGGCAGTGTTGAAATCAGTTAAAGGCATTTCTTTTCCTTTTGCTAATGAATTAAAGAAGGCCTCAAATTGTGTCTGATAAGGGTGATCGCTGACATCACCTGAATCCAGTAGTTTCATTGAAAGCTCGCTCCATTTATTTTTGTCTAAGCTATTAGTTCCTCCAAGTTTTGTTGAGTGGAATTTGTTATCCAATAAGCTTCCCTCACTGCCAACGAGATGTGTATGAAAATAATAAGGCTGTAAACAGTCTATTACCGATGCGGTCTTACCTATTCGTCCGTCCTTGAATTTAACTATTGTTACACTGCTTGTATTATATTCGTATTTTTTAAAGTCTTTATTTTTTGATCCAGTTGCATAACTGCTTACGCTATCTACTTCTCCGTCCATACAAAGCAGAAGAGCATCTAGAGCATGGCAGCCGGCGGATAGTAAACTACTACCACCAGCATTGCGCTTTGTATTCCATCGGAACTGTCCGTACCAAGGTCCAATTCCGTGGTAGTAGTCTATTTCTCCGTAGTGAATTTCTCCAAGTAATCCTTGATCAATAACGGCCTTAGTGGTTAAGAATTGGCTTGAGTATCGGCATTCAAAACATACGCATGCCTTCACGCCGGTTTTGGCTAATATACGGCGCATCGCTCTTAAATCTTTAAGGTTAAGTGCAAGCGGTTTTTCTATAATCAAGTGCTTACCAGCTTCTGCAGCTGCGATTACCTGCTTTGCGTGATATTGTGGGTAGCTGCAAATTGAGATCACATCAATCGACGGATCATTCAGCATTTTTTTTAAGTTTGTATGACATATTATTTCTCCACCGTGTTTTGTGCTGAGTTCGTCCGAATCTAGTTTGCGTGAGGAGTATACCGCTGTGACTTGGCCCTGAGTAGTGCTGTTGATTGAATCGATATGCGCTCCGGCTACCCATCCATAACCTATGATGCCAACATTGAATTTCTTCATTAGTCTTAAGAAAAGTTTAAGTGCCGATGCCACAATGAACTCGCCTGATTGTCAACAATTGCGTTGAAAAAGAAAAAATGGAATTTTTTAGATAGATCTGGATTGATGTAACTTTTTGATCGAGCAAATCGTCTTGTTGTTTTACAAATATCTAAAGGACAAATGTCAAAAAACAACACGAATAACCCAAATACTTCTTCCGATTGCTCTTCCGAATGCTGCCAGCCTAAACCCTCACGTCGCCAGTTTTTTGGTCGAGGCGCACAATCTATTGCTGCTATCGGGGTAGCAGTTCAAACAGGGAAAAGTGCTTCAGAGGCTCGTCCAAAGCCGGGTGGTTGGTTTTCGACTGGTCTCGGCCAGACGCGAGACATGACTGTGGCTGATGATTTGATTTATGTAGCTGGTGATTCAGCGGTTGCTGTATTTAAGTCAAGCGGGGAGTTGGTGCGTCGTGTGGATTTTGACTATACACCGCGTTGCATTGCTGTGGAGGGTAGTCAGATGGCTGTCGGGTTTCGGGATCGCTTGTGGTTGTGTGATCTTGATGGAACACCTCAAGTAAAGACTCAGCAGATAGCAAAGGACACTGCATTGACTAGTTTAGCCATTGCAGGAGACGGATCAATTTATGCGGCTGATGGAGGTGTTGGTGCGATTTGGAAGCTAAATAGTGACGGCAAAATTCTCGAACGAATAGCCGGAGGTAAGGGAGGGGGATTTGCCGTGCCTAAGTCGTTTTTTCCGATTACATGGGCAGCTGATTCATTAGTTGTAGCTCATCCTGGCCGGCATCGTGTTGAACAGTATGATGCAGATGGCGAATTGAAATTACGTTGGGGTCGGCGCACTCGCGGCCTTAATGGATTCACTGGTTGCTGTAATCCAGTGAGTGTTGTGGTTACCAAGAGTGGCCAGTTTGTAACTGCTGAACGCGGCCAGCCGCGTATTAAGCTCTTCGATAATGATGGGAAGCTTCACTCGGTGATTGCCGAGCCCGANGCGTTTGACATNACAGANCATCAANNAGTGGATACTGATGCNGATTTAGTAACCTGCCAGAACGGAGGCATTGAATTGGCACTACTTGGCGAGCGAGTTATTGCTCTTGATCACACTATTANCTCCTTCCGATTATTTGATTTGNCTTGAACCTTTTTATGAAACNATTTGNGTTNTTTAATATGTTNTGGCTTGTTTTTGCGCTAGGCCAAGCNCAGAACGAGACTAATCCTGAAGCTACGCATAGTGAGGTNGANCCGATTAAATTTGGTAAACACTCCAGTGGGCATTCAATCACCATCAAGACAATAGCTATGACCCATAATGACGACTTACTTGTCGGTATCTCATGGGGGGAAGGGAAGATGGAGTTTGCGGAGCAGAATAGTGATGACCAGCCGAGCCGGCGTAGTCGGCCGAATCGCTCCGGTCGCGGATTAAGTTCATTACCGGTTATTGTTGCGCTAGATAAAAACAAGGATGGCGAGATTTCGGCTGAGGAAATTAANAANGCTGAGAAGGCGTTAGTNAGTCTTGATACTGATGGGGATGGTAAATTAAGCGGTTCAGAAGTTCGTCCNGCTGGCCGAGCCGGCGAACGTCAATCTGGTGGGCGGGCACGTAGCAGTGACAAGCCTCAGGCGGAGGTTAATCGAATATTAGAATTTGGAACGCCGGATGAAATTGTCGAATTAGCTCGTGAGGTAGAGCCGAGTCAGTTTTTTGAGGCAATGCGAGATGTGGAATATGAGGATCGCAGGAAACTAATGCGGGAGTTACCTGAAGAAATTCGTCAACAATTTCGTAATCGTCGTTCAGGTGTGGAGGGTCGAGGTCGGGATTCAGGTAGGGAAAGATCCGATCGTGGTGGNCGGAGTGGTCGGGAAAGTTCTGCTCGGGGTGGTGATCGTCCAGAGCGTAGGGGTAATCGCGGGCCGCTTTCTGTTGATGATTTATTCAGTCATACTTATAGCATCCGCATTGTTAGCCCGAATGGATCTATAAAGGCCGAGTGGCCGATGCCGGATGACGGACCACACCCCAAGATGATTCATAACTGCGAAGATGGCACTGTGTATGTAGCAGGCCATGGCAAAATTGCTTCTTATGACAAGAACGGCAAGCGGCTCGCGGTTGCGGACGTTGACCAAATTAGTGGTTCGAAGTCACTGGCAGCCGGTTTGTTTGCAAGTGACAGATATGTGTTTCTTGCGGTAGGTACTGGTAATAGCATGCGAGCTACTGAGGATATCTATCGATTTAACCGCGATCTAACCAGCCCAAAAAAGATAATTGAGCAACAGTATGGCTGTTGTAGTCACATCGATATGCAGGTAATGAACGGCGAGCTGCTCATAGCCGAGAACTCACGGCATCGCGTCAATCGATTCTCACTCGACGGCAAAAAACTTGGACGTTGGGGGAAGCGGGATCGTACAGGCATCGAGGGATTCGCAGCTTGCTGTAATCCGGTTAACATTGATATTGGGCCGGACAATGTTCTTTACACTGCCGAGTCTGGGGTTGGTCGCATAAAGAAGTATACGCCCAATGGTAAATTTCTCGGTGTAGTAGGTTATGTAGACACTACTGAATTCGATCGTGGTAGTAAGCTTGCCGCACAGACATGTTATATTCCGATTGAGGTTAACAAGGACGCTAGCCGTGTTTATGTAATGGACGTTCGTGCCAATCTTATTCGCGTTCTTGCGCCAAAGAAAAAATGATTCGGTACGCCGGAATTTTTCTTGCGTTTGCATTTAGTCATGCAGCTGAAAAACCAGTGCAAGTGGTGGTCATGGATCCGTTGTCTTTGCCATTGTCCTGTTCCTGTGTTGATGGAGTTGGACAAAGGCGTTACGACAAGCTTGGTGATCACCTTAGTAAAGTCCTTGGTCGTTCGATTAATTTGACATTTGAGGAAAGTCTTGATCTGGCGCTAAGGCGTATAAGAGCTACGCCAGATTTNATCATTGGCAAGGATGCAATGGTTTCTTTCGATTCGAAACGCCTTAAGTTGAAGGTCAAACCGATTGCAGCTCTTACCGACCGTACCGGTGCCGTGACACATCGTGGAGTGTTTATAGTTCGTACAAAAGATCCTGCTAGGCGACTCTCTGACTTATCTGGTCGTAAAGTTATGCTTGGCCCGGTGGAAGAAGCTGAGACGCATCAAGCTGCCAAGACTGCGTTACGAAAAGCACAATTAGCAAAGTCAGCCAGTCTCGAAGTTGGAGGTGCGATTGATTCCGGTGCGCTGGCGCTGACAGATGGTGAGGTCGCTTCGGCTGTTGTTCCAGAGTATTTACCCCCATTATTAGTTGGATGTGAGAAGCTGAGTGAGAATTCGGTTCGAATATTAGCCAAGACTCCGNCGGTCTATGGAGTGCGATTATTTCGTACTGACGTTGCCGATAACGCTTTGGTCAAACGGGTGCTGGAGGAGGTCACAGGTTTAGATAAGCAAAAGGATTTATTGATAGCCCTTGAGTCGGCCAAGGGATTTGTGAAAATACCCGATCAGTTGGGATGGCTGGATTGGCGTGGACCGGGGCGACGCGGACAAGCTTTAACTCTGCCAAAGCAACTGCCCAAAGCATTGAAAAAGGTATGGTCGACCAAATTGACTGGTCCAGCTGTTGCCGGGCCAGTAGCTAATGAAAAATGGGTAATTATTCCCGATAAAAACCGAGGAGGCAAAAAAGATTTATTTCGTTGTCTTGATACTACTGATGGAAGCGAGTTGTGGCGATTGGAGTATGAGGCGGATATGGAAATGGACTACAGTAATTCGCCCCGTGCGACACCGGTTGTTCACGAAGGTTTGGTTTATCTTCTTGGAGCTCTGGGTGATTTGCATTGTCTTCGAATCGAAACGGGTGAGGTAGTTTGGAGGACGAATTATTACCAAGAATACGGGGGGAAGTTATTACCTTGGGGTTCGAGTTCGCCACCATTGATCGTTGCTGAAAAATTAATTATTAATCCAGGTGTGCCTGACTCTTCTCTAGTCGCGCTTGACCGAAAAACTGGCCGCCTGATCTGGGAGACATCCGGTCATGCGGCTGCTTATTCCGCATTTGTCATCGATAAGCTTGGCGGACGTCAGCAGATTGTTGGTTATGATTCGGCCAGTCTGGGCGGCTGGGATCCGGCCACTGGTAAACGGCTTTGGCAGCATGTTCCAATCGAAGGATCCGACTTCAATGTTACAACTCCTCTTATTTATGACGGTCAACTATTACTGGCGACTGAGAATAACGGAACAAGATTGCACCGNTTTGAAAATAACGGAANAATTGTAGATAAACCTGTGATGGCTAATCCATCATTAGCGCCTGATACTTGTTCGCCAGTCATAGTAGGGGATCGTGCTTTCGCTACTGCTTACGGTGAGATGTATTGTCTAGATTTGAAGAATAATTTGAAAACGGTATGGATGCAGGAGGATGATATGTTTTATGATCATTCAAATGTAATTGGCGGAAATGGTCGAGTATTGGTCTGGACTCAGAGTGGGGATCTGCTGCTACTTGACGCCGGGGCGAATGAGTTCAGTCCCCTTAGTAGGTTACGACCTTTTGGAGATGTTAAGGTTGATTCAATGTCACATCCAGCAATTGTCGGAAACCGAATTTATCTTCGGGGCCCCAACGAAATCGCCTGTTTACAATTTAGTGGAGATTAATTCGGCTAAGTTTNAGAAATGGGGTTTTGGAAAATCATCTTTAGCATACGCTGAGTTCTAGATAATTTTTTCTAACGCTATGTTTATCTGAATAAGTTCNAAACAAAAACTCGTTAAAGCGATCGTTTGATTTTACACACTTTGTTTCTTTTTACCCACCAAACACAAATAACAAAGAGGATTGCTAATAAAATCTTTTTTCAATTTTAACATCAATCGATGACTAAGTATTAGTAAATAGAATGATATAGTTACTAAGAACCTTTTTTCCTTAAGCCAATTTAGCATAGATATAGTTGGTATGGAACATGCTAAATATTCTTTGTGAATAATCAATGCGGATTCTTGATCGATATGGACGGGGTTATATATTCTGGGGGGCAACTGATCCCTGGGGCAGTGGATTTCATTGGCGAGCTTCTTGATCAAGATAGACCATTCATGTTTCTAACTAATAACAGTCAGCGAACCAGGCGAGATATTATGACTCGATTGAACCGTCTTAGTATTTCTGTAAACGAAAAACATATCTTTACATGTGCTGATGCTACCGCCTCCTACCTCGCAAGGCAGAAACCAGGTGGGACAGCTTATGTAATTGGTGAAGGAGGCCTATTAACGGCGCTACATGAACAAGGCTTTTCGGTCGTGGACCGAGATCCTGACTTTGTAGTAATCGGTGAATGCCGTACTTTCAATGCTGAGATGATGGAGGCTGCTCTCAATTTACTGCTTGGGGGTGCCAAGTTTATTGCTACGAATTTGGATCAAAATTGCCCTACCAGTAATGGCATGCGACCAGGCTGTGGAGCTCTGGTTTCGATGTTAGAACGTGCATCCGGCAAAAAGGCCTTCAGTGTAGGTAAACCCAGTCCAGTGATGATGCGAGGAGCTAGAAAAGAACTTTCCTTGGAAGCCAAGCGCACTGTAATGATTGGAGACACAATGTCGACTGATATACTCGGAGGGCATCAACTTGGTTATTACACCATTCTTGTATTGAGTGGTACTACGCGCAGTGAAGATCTAGCTACTTACTCTTATCGGCCGGATATGGTTGTGGGCTCAATTGCTGATATTCGTCTGGATATGATGGATGAAGTTCTTGGCCAATCTCTGAAATCGTTAGAAGAAGAAAATCAGTTTATTGAAGTGGCCTAGTCCNTGGATAGTAGTTATTTGGTTTTTGTCGAATATGTTATATCTCTATTCATCTAAAGACTTTAGTACTTCAGGGTCTCGAACATCGACCCAACGACCTTCAATTTTATTGCCAGCGATTTTTTCATTAGCATTAATCATAGTGCTTATAGCATCGGTGAGTTCATATTCATTTCGAGGAGATTTTTTGAGTTTTGCAGTGTGATCAAACAAGACAGGTTTAAAAATGTAAATACCAGCATTATACCATATTGGTTCTCCGTCTTTTAACCATCCATCAACTTTAAGTTGATTAAGTTCTTCGTCATTAGGTTTCTCAATAATTTTTTTTAAACAAAAAGCATTGTTAAAAAAATTGATTCCACCTTTTCGAACGTCTTCGCCTGGAGTTACGGTGATGAGACCAGAGAAGTCATCTGCTGCAAAACGTTCGAGCATTTGTTTNTATGTTTCAGGAAGAACAAGTATGTCTCCGTAGGTCAGAATGAATGGATCGCTACCAACAAATTTTTTGGCTAATTCGGGTGCTTTACCTGTACCATCTTGTACTTTTTGAGTAAAATACTGAATCTTAATTCCAAGTGGTGATCCGTCTCCAAAATGTTTTTGAATAACCTCTGCCTTCCAGCCAACAATAATACAAAATTCAATCACGCCCTGTGCTGCTATACCTTTGATTATATGTTCAAGGATTGGTATGCCTTGTACACGTAGCATCGGCTTAGGTAACTCCTCAGTTAGAGTCCCCATGCGTGTGCCTTTTCCAGCAGCAAGTATGACGGCTTTCATGCGCCGAACTTGTCGAACATCAAGGCGTTTGCTTGCATTAGACGTATAAGATGTTTCGCTTCAATGATTCCTAGTGATCCTCTATTACAGTTGGTTTCAGTGAATCGATCCAGTTTGTCGGATCCACTATTGGGAGAGTGAAGTAGTACGGGTTGGGGATGCCAAGAATGCCCTTTAAGTGCACATGGTGTTGAGTGATCGCCAGTAATGGCAATGACGTCTGGTTTTTTTTCAAGCAGAATTGGTAATGCAGCATCAAAATCCTCTATTGCTTTTGTTTTAGCCTCAAAGTTACCGTCCTCACCGTACATATCAGTATACTTATGATGTACGAAAAAGTATTCATAGTCATCGTAAAGCTCGATGCATTTATGAAATTGTTCGCTTATATCCTGCAAGCCTTCGATCTTAGTCATGCCTACAAGCTGGGCTAATCCTTTATACATAGGATAAATCGCTAAACATGCTGCCCGCATTGAGTAACGAATATCAAATGTAGGTATATCAGGCTGGTGAGCTATTCCTCTCATCAAAAATCCGTTTGCGGGTTCCATTCCTTCAAGTAATGGCAGTGCAGCTTTGTAAAATTCACCGATGATCTGAGCTGCTTTTTTAGATTTGGTGCAATTAGAGTTTTCAGGTTGAGTCTCAGCAATAGGAAATCCTTCGCGGTGTGGATCTGTATCACTTAATGGACCCGCTAAATCAGCTCCGCGGAAAATCACTACAAAACGGTGACCCTTTCCAGGTTTAATAATGACCTCAGCATCCATAATTGTTTTTATATTTGCTGAAAGTATTGCGCAACGCTCCTCACAGAGTTCGGTTTCTATTCTTCCTGCTCTTCGGTCTGTTACTAAGCCATTAGCATCAAGCGAGCAAAAGTTGGCGCGAGCTGCAACATCACCCGTTTCGAGTTTTATTCCTAATCCAAGCGCTTCTATTACACCTCGTCCCACTTCTACTTCAANCGGGTCATATCCAAATAGGCCAAGATGTCCTGGACCACTTCCTGGTGTAATCCCGTGTGCTGCCGGTATCAATCGACCCATTGCGGAATCTTTGCTCAAGGCGTCCAAGTTTGGTGTGTTGGCTGCTTCAAGTGGAGTTTTGTAATCGGTATCTTTTGTGGCGATATCGCCGAGACCATCCATTACGAGTAAAGCCATTTTGGCTCCATTTTTTAAAGTAAGATTAGAATATATTGAGTCAACACTCATACGAATTTAGGTAGTACTTATAACCAACTAATGGTTATTGAAGGGCGGATATTGCGTGTCGCTCGGGAAAGGGTCAACTCGTTCAGTATCTGTGAGATAGTAAAATGTGAATAAGATGTGACAAATTGTCACTTGAGAACCACAACCTATTGTGGTTCNAGTATTATAAGACCCTGTATATTGTGTTTTCTAGCTTTACTTGAGAGGNTTTATCCGGTCTGATTTGCNCCTCGTGTATCTAAAGAATCTTACCGCTTTAGGCTTTAAATCGTTTGCAGATAAAACATCTCTCGATTTTCAACCTGGTGTTACTGCGATCGTTGGGCCAAACGGTTGTGGTAAATCGAATGTTTCTGATGCGCTTCGCTGGGTTTTAGGTGAGCAATCGGCAAAGGCTTTACGCGGTTCAGGTATGGCTGATGTCATTTTTAATGGCACTGACAAGCGTAAGGCTCTCAGTATGGCTGAAGTGTCTTTGACAATTGGAGGTATTGATGTAGATCAACTTAAAACTGCCGGTGTGGATCTTCCTTTTAACGAGGTTACTGTTACTCGTAGAATTTTTAGAGATGGTGGCAGTGAATATTTCATCAACAAGGTATCATGCCGTTTGAGAGATATTCAGCAATTATTTATGGGCACAGGAATGGGGCGAGCAAGCTATGGTATTATGGCCCAAGGAAACATTACTCAGCTCATTTCTAGTAAAGCAGACGATAGGCGGACTGTTTTTGAGGAGGCAGCCGGCATCACTAGATTTAAAGGTCAGAAAAAAGAGGCACTGCGTAAACTTGATTATACTGAACAAAACCTACTACGAGTCTCTGATACTATTCGTGAAGTGAAGCGACAAATTGGTTCACTTCAACGGCAGGCATCAAAAGCACAACGATATAAAGAGGTAGCTAGCGAACTCCAAAGTCTCGAGAGTCAGCTGGCTCGTTATCAACTTGTAAATTTGCAGAATTCAGTTCAGCAGAGCCAAAAGTCTATTTCTGATTTCAAAGGGAAATCAAACGATTTTTCAGAGACTATTGCCGATGGTGAACGTCAAATTAATGAAGCCAGACAACAGCGAGCTACGATTGAAAAGCAGGTTTCCGAGGCACAAGAAAAAGGAGCAAATTTACAAGCAGAACTTGANCGGCTTGAGAGCCGAATTCAGTTCAGTCGTGAACGCATTATCGAGCTTGATGATCAGGTAACTAAAGCTCATAAGGAAATCGCCGAAGCTGAGCAGCGTAGTAGTGATTCCGAGCAAGAGTTGGCAGAGATGACTGACAAACTAGGAACAGCTGATATTGCAGTTACTGACAAGCGGAGAATTGTTGAGGAAAAACAGACGGCTTGCAAAGCGATTGAAAAGGAGTTGAACCAAAGACAGGAGGCCTTAAATCAGGCTCAGACTGAATCATTTAGTGTGGCGCAAGAATTAACACGGGTTCGGAATGAGCTTAACTCTCTCGATCTGCAAAAGCGGGGAAATATGGTTCGACTAGAAAAGCTTTCAGCAGAAAAAGTTCAACTTGAGGAAGAGCAAGTCAAGCTTCTGGATCGTCTTGGAGAATTCTCAAGCGATGTTGAGTCCCGAAAATCTAATGCACAGAATCGATTAGGCACTGTTGAGGAGCGTCAGCATCGCTTGGTTGAATTGGAGGAGAACTTGCTTGGAATAACAACTGAGTTAGATGATTTGCTTCGTACTCAGGCAGAGAAACGTTCGCGTCTGAATGTGTTAGAGCAATTGCAGTCCTCAAATGAAGGAGTTAGCGCTGGAGTTCAGGCTGCACTCAAAGAATCAAAGTCTGCTCTAGGTCTTCTGGCTGATCAAATTAGCGTCCCCGAGGAATACGTGATTGCTGTTGAAACAGCGTTGGGACGACATCTGCAAATGATTATTACTAGTCAAATAGCCGATGCTAAAACTATTTTATATTTGTTAACAGAAGGTAAAAAAGGTCGTGCTGATATTGTTGCTCTTGATTTTTTGCCTAAAAGAGAATTATTCAACATCGATAAAAATAAGATAGAGGAATTAGGTGGAGTTAGTGCGTTTGATTGTGTTAGTTCTGATGATTCATTAAAGCCATTGCTCAATCATTTATTGGGCCGGTTGGTGATCGTGCCAGATTTAAATTCAGCCATAAATGGTTGGGGTAAAAATGGCGAATTGGATTTTGTTACAAAAGAAGGAGAATTGCTATCAAGCCATGGTGTTTTCAGTGGCGGGAGAGGTAGTGGAAACGCATCTGCGTCATTGTTAGCTCGCAAGAATGAAATTACGGACCTTAAAAAAGAGCTCGATGGATTAAGTGAAATTGTAAGTGGTCGAAGCAAGGAAAAGGGTGATTTGCAGGCTGAACAAAGTGTTCTTAAGGCTGGATTGCAGCAGGTTCAAAACGAACTACGCCAACAAGAAGTTTCTATTGCAACAAGTGAAGGTGAACTTAAAGCTCTTCAGAATTCACAAAGTGTACTTGCGCAAAAGATCGAAGGAGTCACATATGAACTAAATAGCCTTGGTGATCAGGAATCTGAAGGTAGTGGTAAACGTGATCAATTAGCGGCAGAAATGGTTTCGCTGGAGGAAAGAGAGAGGATTTCTGGAAAGAACGTCGATGAGGTTATTAATGTGGTGGAGGGTCTCAGAGGTAAGCGTGATATTGCTAATGCGGAACTGACTGATGCTAAGGTTGGGCTTGCTTCTGAGGAACAATTACTTGCGTCATTCAATAGACAGTTGGATCCTCTTAAACTTCGACTTGATGAATTAAGGCAACGGGTAAATCAAAGGCGCATAGATATCGATGCTGCTGCGGAAAAAAAGACTCAAACTGAAGCGGAAATCTCTAATTCTATTCAGCGTATTGATTTGGTTCGTGTTGAACGTGAACATTCAAGTGAAGCGATTACAAAAATGCTTGAACAAAAAACTGAGGCTGATCAAAAAGTTGAGAAGCGTGAAGAATCTTTGCGTTCTGTGCGAACAGAACTAAGTACGTCTCAGGAACGTCGTTCACAATTAGAAGTTGAGTTGGCGCAAAACAATATGATGGTTGAAAACCTCTGTGAGCGCATGCAGGAAAAATACCAGATAGATTTGCGTGAGGTTGAAGCTGAATACCTTAAGACGACAGAAGCGAATTCTGGTGAAATAGAGATCGTTTTTTCCACGGCTGATGAAATGGCGAAGGAGGGATTGGAAACTGATTGGTCGCATGTAGAGAAGAAAGTTGGAGAATTGCAGGATCGAGTTGAGCGAATGGGTCCTGTTAACCTTGTGGCTATAGAGGAATATGAAGAAACCGAGGAGCGATATAAATTTCTTACTACACAACACGATGATTTAATTAAAGCTAAAGAACAGCTGCTTGATGTGATCGAGCAGATTAACAATGAGACCACCCAAATGTTTAAAGTGACATTTGAGCAAATTCGCGAAAATTTTCGTCAGCTATTCAAAGAGGTTTTTGAAGGAGGGAAAGCAGATCTGGTTTTGGTTGATGAAGAAGACATGTTAAATAGTGGCATAGAGATTGTAGCTCGTCCGCCTGGAAAGAAGTTGCAAAGCATTTCACTTCTATCTGGGGGAGAGCAAACTATGACTGCTGTATCTTTAATGTTTTCAATATATCAGGTGAGTCCTAGTCCATTCTGCGTGTTAGACGAGTTGGATGCTCCTTTAGATGAATCCAATATAAATCGTTTCATTCGAGTTCTTAAGCGTTTTATAAACCATTCCCAATTTTTGGTAATAACTCACAATAAGCGTACAATCAGTATGGCTGATACTCTTTATGGAGTGACTATGCAGGAGCACGGCGTAAGTAAGATTGTGTCAGCAAGATTTCAGAAAACTGAGCGTGAGGAGGATGCGGTAGGAGACCGTGAAACCAAACCAGTAAAATCTCGCGATTTATCCACTAAACCAACTAAGACTAAAGATGCTGCTAAAAGCTCTTCAGAGGACAATGATGGAGATAACGACGGAGAAGACGTAATTACTATGGGTAAATAAACTTACCCAAGTCATTTAATTAAACCAACTTTTTGTATTTATATTATACTTTGCCGAAAATGGTTTTGCCTGTGCTTTCCAAATCGTTACAAGCTTCAATCATTCGGGAAGCCATAGATTCTTCGGCTTTTTTGAGATAAGAACGAGGATCATAAACTTTCTTGTTTCCGACTTCACCATCGATTTTAAGTAAACCATCGTAATTTTTTAGTATGTGGTCTACGACTGGCCGGCTAAAGGCATATTGTGTGTCGGTGTCGATGTTCATNTTTATTACNCCATATTTAAGCGTCTCAGTNATTTCATGCTTTTCTGAGCCTGANCCACCATGAAATACGAGATCAAACTTAGCTTCTTCTCCGTATTTACTGATTACAGCATTNTGGCCTTCTTTTAATATATCTGGCCGAAGCTGCACAGANCCTGGTTTATATGAACCGTGTACGTTCCCAAAGGTGGCAGCAAACATNTAGCGNCCTATGCCGTTAAGGCTTTCATAAACACTAAGCATGTCCTCAGGTGTCGTGTAAAGTTTTTCAGATGGCATNTCTTCATGNCCGGCAGCGCCNTCTTCTTCGCCTCCAACTACTCCAGCTTCCACCTCAAGGATGATTTCGTTCTTNGCNCATAGCTCAAGGTATTCTTTTGAGATGGCTATGTTTTCTTCTAGTGGAAGTATAGANGCATCAAGCATATGGCTTTGAAATAGATTAGATTGGCCATTAGCTCGACGACGCGCAGTTTCTTCGATTAGTGGTTTAAGAAATCCTNCTGCTTTTTCNGGCTGACAGTGGTCGGTATGNAGGCCAACTAGTATGTCGTATTTTTCAGCCAAGCGATGAGCNGCTTCGGCTAATACAATGCAACCATGTACAGCATCTTTTATATTTAGGCCTGCNGCGAATTGACCTCCACCAGTGGAAAACTGAATAATGCCATCAGATTTTGAATCAGCGAAAGCTTTAAGGGCTGCATTNATAGTGGTAATCGATGTGACGTTTACAGCTGGATATGCATAGTCACCCTGTTGGGCAGCATCAAGCATAGCGGCATACTGTTTTGGTGTAGCAATAGGCATAATGTATTATTGTCCCATAATTGGCTAATTGGCCAAAAGGCGGCGAATAGTAGCGAGACTAGCTCCTTTTGCAAGAGTGTAAAATCACCTTTCTTTTTAATGAATTTCAATTAATTCAATGGATTTCAATTAATCGAGCTCTTGACATGCCGTGTCGCTATACCAATAACAGCTGCAGTGAAATCTCATATATTTTATTTCTGTTTGTTTGTAGCTATGGTTACAATGGGTTGTGATTCGCAAAAAAGCGAACAAGCGGTCAATCTAGATTCAAAGCCTGAGACTACACCTTCAGACCCTAATAAAACCGAAGCTCCTATCGTTTCTGAAAAAACTACTATTTCTAATAATGCCGATATTAAGGNTGAGATTGAGTTGNCAAAAACAGAAGAAGAGGCATCAGATCAATCACCTAAATTCAATATCTTTCGNAGTGCAGGAAGCGGAGATATTGATGCAGTGAAATATCATTTAGCTAATCAGGTGAAACTAAACACTCAAGATAAGACCGGAAAAACGCCATTGCTTTGGGCGATAAGAAGTAAAGAACATGAAATTGTATATTATTTACTAGATAATGGTGCGGATCCAAATATTTCTGACAAAAAAAAGGTTACTCCATTGTTCTGGGCGGTGCGTATGGGGCGCCCTGAGTTAGTGACTGCCTTGCTTAATAAGGGGGCAGATATCAAACTACGTGATTTTCAAGGCAAGGATGTATTCGATTATGCGAAGGATGAAACNATCGTTGAGATTCTTCGAAGACATCGAGAAAAATTGTAAATGACAATTAAGCAATTAACGGATCAAATAATNGATTTCAGAAATAANCGAGATTGGAGTCAGTNCCATAAAGCGAAAGATATGGCTGCAGCTGTTTCAATTGANGCTGCGGAGTTGCAAGAACATTTTCTCTGGAAAAATCACGAAGAGAGTGCTGAGCATTTGGAAAAACATGGTGAAGAGGTAGCTGAGGAAATGGCCGATATTGCCATCTATCTTTTTCTAATGGCTTCAGATGCTGGTGTTGATATAAGTCAAGCGATTCAAGCC
>PAOJ01000028.1 GCA_002708005.1 Verrucomicrobiales bacterium
CGGCGGTAGGCCAACGTGCCACACAAAGAGCTCAACTTAGGGTCAATGGAGGAGCCAACGGCCATCTTTATTCTCTGGGGCAATCAAGTTACGCAAGAAATTCTGGTGGCCATACTGAAGGATCATCGCACTTTGCAACTCTGGTTTGGTTGGCAGCAAATTCTGTATTAACTCTTGATGCTGTTGACATTGCAGGTAACGCAAACAACCGATTCCTTCGTACCGCGACTTTTTACGCAGAAAAAGTCGAAGGAAATCGAAATGTATTTAATGCCACTGCAACTAAGATTGAATCAGGGGAGAATCTAAATGTCGCCGAAGACACAGAAGGGCGCAATTTAATCTGGACTGGTAAAAGAATTAATAAAGCTTTTGGCTTTGTAAAGGCAACACCTGCACCTGAGATTACGCTCAAAGATGAAGGAAACTATCTTGTTTATGTTAACATCCCTCTTGAAGGGAGTGTGGGCCGAGGCTCAGTTGGCTTATCTGTTACATTGGACGAGGATATCGTGGATGGTGCTCGAGGCCAGCAAGGATATATCCGTAATTCAAATGGTCATACAACTTCATCAATTCACTTTTCGGGTGTTATAAATGCAAGTGCTGGTTCAGTTTTAAGGGTAGAAACTGCACAACTGGCAAAAGCTGGAACAATCAAAGTTCAAGGCGGCAAAGCGGCTTCTATTTTTATCGAAAAATTGGATGGAACGGGTTTATTTGCTGACGCCTTCACAACTACAGCTGCTGAGGAAAATGCGGAAAACCTTAACCCAAATGCAAAAACTGCACTGGCGCTGGATGGAGGTGCTGGATCAGCGGAACCAGCATTGGATGAAGAGTATTACTCCAATGAAGGTGAAGCAGAAGAAAAGATCGTAATAAAGAAAGCCGGTAATTATTTGCTTAATGTAAATGGAGTTTTCACAGGAGGAAGCTCACGTGCTAACCCAAGGATTTCTGTTGAAGTAAATGGAAAAACAGTTTCAGGAGCCGAATCTACCGCCCACTATCTTCGACATTCAGATGGCCATGATGAGTCATCAGGGTCTTTGGTGACTATGTTGAACGATTTAGCTGTTAATGACGTAGTCACAGTGAGTGTTCAAAGGGAAGGTAATGGGGGTATTGTAATTGCGCCTGAGGACGGCNTTGTATCACTTCAATACCGNNCAAACTATTCAGCAGGTGACGGAGATACCAGCCCACCNAAACTCGCCTCATTCGAAGGCTTAGGCATCGACGGTTTTCGTGCAAAATTGGAAAACTTTGGATTGAATGTCGATACTGCCTCAATAAAAGCTACCGTTGATGGANCTGATGCAGTAGTTACAACNNCAACCGAAGGAGGAAATATAATAGTTAACTATGCCTTCCCAAGNATTCCTGAACCGTTAAGCAAACACACTGTTTCNTTAAGCTACTCAGACTCAGCTGGAAACAATTACTCCAAAGACATGGAATTCGCGATAACCGTGAATTACAAGAGTGTTCCATCAAGTTATGCTTCTTCCTCAGTTGACAAAACAGCACCTGGTTTTATCGCTAACGTTACCCAGATAAGCACNATCCAAACCGAAACACTTGCCAGCGTCCATGGCGGCACTATTGAAGGTGCTGAAAAACAACTCGCAGGACAATTCCTGAATCCTAATGAGCTAGATGACAACGACAACCCACAACCTTATCTAAACGAAGCTGACCCAGATGCATGGGATAGCTGGACCATAGCTCCTGTAGAAATTGATGGTACCATCAATTGGAATCAGGANGAAGGTGCTGCTCAGGGAAATTTTGGGGAAGAAACACTAATCCCTCAAATCCCAGGCTGGGGAGATAGTTCTGACGGGATTGTAGCAGAAATCCTTACTTATCTTGAATTAAAGAAAGGATTTCATCAATTGGGAGTAAACAGCGATGATGGATTTAGTCTGTCATTTGGACCNAATGCTAAAGATGTCTTGGGGCTAGTCGCTGGACAATTTAACGGAAATCGNGGTGCCGCTGACACCATTTTCAATATTGTTGTGCCAGAGGACGGACTCTACCCTGCCCGCCTTGTTTGGTGGGAAGCTGGCGGAGGAGCCAACATTGAGTTTTTCTCCATCACTGATGGTAAAAAGATTCTGGTAAATTCTGATGATCCAAATGCAATTAAAGCATACCGTGCCGGAAAATCCGCCCCATACATAAGCCGCGCTCATCCCTCTGGAGATGTTTCGAAAACTATCGAATTTGATATTACAAATGGAGATGATTCGGTTGATAAATCATCTGTAGTAGTTAAACTTAATGGAGATGTAATAAATGCATCTGTTAATTCTTCAGATTCCGGCCTTTCAGTAGTTTATGATCACGGAGACTACCTCCCGGCTGGTACTCACGCCATTGAACTATCTTACAAAGAAAGTAATGGTATAGAGCGCATAAGGAGTTATTCATTTAATATTCCAAAGGGAAGAATTGAAATTCTTGCAGATACTCCATTCTTTTACTACACGTTTGATGAAACTAGCGGTAACACTGTTTCCAGTTCTTTAGCACAAAGTAATGCAACATTATTCAACGGCGCCGAGCTTGGTGTGCCAGCATTATTTCTTAATGGTGTAGGAACAGCTGTAAGATTGGATGGATCAAAAGACCAAGCTATTCGTGTTCCAGATGATGCCTTACTAAACACAGGAGGAACTTGGCCTAAAGATGAAAAATCTTGGGAATTTTGGATTAAACCAGAATTAGTCTCCACTGACGCCCCCCAAGTATTATGGGAACAAGGAGGGGTCACTCGAGGTGTAAATATCTATTTGCAACGCACTGGCGACAATGCGGAAGGAGAAACCACATTATACATGATGGCATGGAACCGAGCCCAAACCTTTTTTGGAGGAGCCCTAAATCAAGTTGGCGATGAAGGCATCACAGCTGTCAGCACGACCATCAAGGAAAATGCGACTTATCATATAGCGTTTGTCATGGACGGTGACTCCGATGGTGGAACAGAAGGCACCCTCACCGGTTATCTTAATGGCAAGCAATTTGGGCAAGTTAGCGGAGTCTCACAGTTATGGGCGCACGCTGATGATTCAGCTTTCGGCAACTTGTGGACCAACGCTGTGACCCATGAAGGTGATCAAAATGGATCTGGCGGCCAAGGCTTTACAGGTGTAATTGATGATGCAGCATTTTACAATCTGGCTCTAACTGAAGAGCAAGTACTTGCACACTTTGAAGATGGGTTTGCAGGCTCACCAGATACGATTGAAATTACAGTTCAGCCTCAAGACACTTCAGCTCCTGAAAACGAACCTGCTACCTTTAGTGTTGATTTTAAAGGCATGCCAGTAGTTGATGTAAAGTGGATGATAAACGGAGAAGAAGTTGCAACCGATTCTGTTTTGACATCTTCAAGTGTCACAATCACTGCAACCGCAGCAATCAATGGAGCTAAAATTAAAGCTGAGCTAACAAACAAAGCTGGATCAGTCACAACAGCGGAAGCAACCTTAACTACAATCATCGACAGCACTGCCCCTGAAATCAGTTCGATTAGTGCTTATGCGGGTACATTAAACTCTATTACAATCGTGTTTAATGAACCACTCGATGCTGGATCGGCTTCAAACGCAGCAAACTACAAGGTTGATGGATTGGAAGTGACTGCTGCCGCACTGGGTGAAGATGGGCAAACTGTTACATTATCTACAAGCCAACAAACAGCCGGCAATTACTCTGTAACAGTTTCTGGCGTTAAAGATCTTCAAGCCAACGCATTCAGTGGATCCTCCTCTGTTTCATCTGTGGTTGATTATGCCCAAGAGATTATCTCTGACGGTCCAATCATATATTGGAAATTAGCTGAAACAGAAGGAAATGTTGCTACTGACTCAATGGGACTCAGAAATGGCGCCTATACAGGTGCACCAACATTAAACGTTGATAGCCTGGTGCCTGCCTCAAGTGATGGAGCTGTCCAATTTAATCCAGACAATGCAGATGTGATCAAAATTGGTGACAATCCACAAATGAACACTGGAACATTTAAACAGAAGACACTTGAATTCTGGTTTAAAGCTGATTCTCTACCAAAGGCTGAAGCCGATGTTCCATATCAGAAGAAAATGGTTCTATGGGAACAAGGTGGTGGATGGAAAGGATTAAGATTCTATCTGAATGCCACGGATGATTCTGANTCACCATCTAAAGCAGATCTCTACTTCATGGCNAACTCACATATTGGAGGTGGCACAACATCTGATTCATCCACTTGGACTGCTCCTCCATTAGACTTACGCTGGGGTGGTTCCACTGACGAAAGAGGACCTGATCAAAGCCACTATGGTTATGAGGATTCTGTCCCTGTATTCGTTAAGAGCGAAATCGAAGTCGGTAAAGTTTATCACGTTGTAGGTATCATCGATGGCGACAGTGAAGGTTTAAACGGTAAGCTTTTGCTTTATGTTAATGGCAAATTAGTCGATGAAGTTGGTGGAGTCGGCCAAATGTACTCGCATGGAAACGATGCAGGTATTGGAGGTATTAACGCAGGCACCATATTTCATGACGAAATCTCAGATGGCACCCTACTCGTCGACTCCTACTTTTTCGATGGAGCAATTGATGAAGTTGCTCAATACAATCTTACACTAAGCGCTGATCAAGTTGCAGGTCATTATGAGGTTGGCAATACTGCTGCAGCTCCAACAGCAGATGCTCCTGCAATTAATGTTGCACGCAATACTGATGGAACAATAACCATCACCTTTGAAGGAACATTACAAAGTGCTCCAACTGTTAATGGTCCATGGACTGATGTAGACGCACCAAGTCCACTGACAATTCCAGCTGATGCTGCAGAAAATTTTGGCAGAGCTGTCAGAAAATAATTTAACTAGTAATAGTTAATAAACCCGAACAAAACATACCAACCAAGAGGTCAGGCTAAATTGCCTGGCCTCTTCTTTTTCTCTAATCGACAAAGCAAAACTTGCGCTTCGAATTGCTTCCATCGACTCTTTCGAAATGAACAGAGATCAGGCTTGGGCATTGTTAAATGAGTACACGAAATCGGAATCACTTCTAAAACATGCTATTGCAGTAGAAGCATCAATGAGGCATTACGCCAAAAAACTCAATATGGATATAGAACAATGGGGAACAACTGGTCTATTGCATGATTTTGACTATGAACGCTGGCCTGATATACCATCACATACTCAGGAAGGTGCAAAGATTCTCCGAGAACACAACGTAGAACAAGAAATCGTAGAAGCTATCCTTTCCCATGCAGAATGGAATCAGTCAGACTACCCTCTAGATCGACCAATCAGAAAAGCACTGTTTGCTGTCGATGAATTAAGCGGATTCATAGTTGCTGTAGCTTACGTCAGGCCGGAAAAACTACACGGCATGACTCCAAAAAGTATTCGAAAAAAAATGAAGGCAAAAGGATTTGCAGCGGCAGTTAAACGAGAGGATATATTACAAGGTGCATCCCTGATGGAATCCGAACTGAATGATCATATCAGCGAAGTCATTACAGCCCTTCAGGGAGTCTCATCAGAGCTTGGATTAGACTGATCCACATTTACAGCTTTAATACGATGAGACTCATCCATGAACTCGGCAATACGCATCGCCGTTGTAATTGGAAACATAGCCAACATTAAACCTAGAACAAAATCGGTTCCCAAGGCTAACGACCGTATGTAGAGAGGAAACTCAAGAGGTATCCATCCATCTTGGGGGTGTTTATATTCAATCGGAATAGGTAAACGGCGAAAACGCATCGCATCCCACTCGGCATAGCCGCTGAACCAAACACCCAGCCCTAACCCAGCTACAACAGATATCCAAAACAAGCCTACCCAGCCCTTGGGCCAAGTACGTCCTAAATAAAGCATTGCAGCCTTCTTCAAAACCCAACCGGCAAAAAATAATAGCGGTAGAATAACAGCTAATCCTATAAAACCCTCCACTTTAAAAATCCTTATTTCAATTTTTACCGAAACTAGCCAAGTGATTTAGAGTACGAAAATAGATTCGATTGCCAGCAATCGCGGGAGTCGCATTTGTCGATTCTCCCAAATCATTCACTCCTAATTGCTTAAATTTTTCTGTTGCAGAAACAACAACCACTTTACCTGTAGTCGATACGCAAAACAGACGCTCATCAGCCCATACAGGGGATCCAAAAAAACGCCCATCAACGCGCTCTTGCCATTGAATATTACCGGTTTGAACCTTTACACATGTCACAATACCAGAGTCACCCCATAAAAATAGCAAATCACCTTTTGCCACACTTGTCGGCACATAAGGAATCGATCGTCGGAGCTTGTAGGCTAAACTAGGTTTAACCCCTTCAGCTGCACTGCCAGGTTTTACAGCAACAAGATAATTACCTCCTCCTCCACTTCCACATGTACCTATGAGTAACCCCCCTGCTATTAGGCTAGAACTTACAGAACGTTTATCAAAAACATCACTTTTCTCCCAATGGGTTTTACCAGTGCTTGGATTAATGAAGGTGATTCCATGACCCATACTATTAAAAATCAAACCCTTAACCCCCGAGGGGTCTGTGAATTCACACGGTGTTGAAAAAGCCGCCTTGGCATTGATTCGATTAATCTTCCAGAGAACCTTGCCGGTTTTAATATTCATCGCTGCAAGAAAGCTTTGATTGTCCTCATCTCCAGCAAGAATAACTTTACCATCATAAATAATAGGAGAAATACCACCGCCATGATTACTAATAATAGTGGGAAACTTTTGTTCCCATATTTTTTCCCCATTAAGGTTATAGGCGATAACATAATGCGCCTCTTTTTGAGAAGTCACCACCACCACATGCTTACCATCTGTAACTGGGGTAGAAGAAACTAAAAGATTATATCGATGAGTTCTAAATTTAGATTGTGCCCGTGATACTAGCCATAACTCCGAGCCATTCGTAGCGTTTAAACACTGAAGATGAAAAAGATTCTCTTTTGCATCTAATCCAGTAACAAAAATCTTATCGCCCCACAATATTGGAGAAGAGTGACCTTCTCCCTTTAGTGCAACACGCCAGTTGGCATCGGATAAATTAAACTTGGAGGGGATACCCTTTGCATCACTTAAACCCGTTCCGTTCAAGCCTCGAAACCTTGGCCACTCTTGAGCTACTGCATTAGCTACAAAAAAAAANCCAACAGCTAATTTCAGAAATTCAGTTTTGATTTTTCGTTTCATTATTTTACCAAGCTTTTGGCTACAAGACAGTGAATAACACCTCGGTTAGTACTGACAAAAAGCCGTCCATCAGCAACCGCTAATCCAAAGACATCTCCTTCGGCTTTACCGCTCCAAAGTTTCTGACCATTGGAAGCATCAAAAGCAGAGACAGAGTCGTGCCCCCCCGTAATTAGCGTTTTTCCAGCCAATACCATGCTAAGCGGTTGCTCACATCGAACTTTCCAAGGAAAACATTGCCCCATTTCAGTAGTAACACCGTCAATTGATTGGCCAATATCTGTAAGTTGTTTTTGTAATGTTTGCNGTTTTGCCGTTGATGTGGCTTTTATTTTTTTTAGTTCTTCCGAAAGTGCTTTTTGACGAGATTGAAGCGAACGGCGTTTGCGTGCTAAATCTANATATCGACTTCGATCAAGAGCACTCAAATGTGTATCTCCCTGCAAGTATGACATTTCTGGAGTAACAATCATATGGTTACCCTTAAACGAAGCCAATTGATCGGATTTGTTCGATTCAACAAAGCCAAGCGTTCCTGTCTTTCCTGGTCCAAAAACTAGACTATCGCCAGTCAAGAGCGCATAAGTACCTCCTTGCCCACTAACAACACGAATGCGTTTACCATCCGAGCGATTTAGTACTACTGGATTATTTCTTCCAGCCGGCACATACAAACGAGTATGAGATGCCAATAAATAGCCCTGTGCAGGTAAGTCTCCCTGCTTTTGCTGCCATCGAATTTTACCATCACGAACATCAACAGCTGAAATATATATACCTTCTGCAGGAAACATTCCGGCTGCGCAATAAGCCAAATTATCAATAACAACAATACCAGTCCTCAATGGCCAACGTGATATAATCCGACCGTTACCTGGTATTCTATAGTCCTTTGGGCCAAGCCGCGTTTTCCAAATCAGCTTACCAGTAGCTGCATCTAAACAATAAGCATGACCATCGTCGGAACCAACAAAAACTCTTCCATCAGCAATAGTCGGAGCTAAACGAACTGGACCTTCAGTGAAAAAAATCCATTTCTCTTTTCCCGTTTTGGCATCTAAACAATATATCTTGTCATCAGCGGATGAACCAAAATAAAGCAACCCATTAGCAATGACCGTATGATAGGCATAATCAAAAACCTGCCGTGATTTCATATCATACACTTTATTGTAACCGTCCCACTTCGCTTCCCCTCTCCAAGCAGGTCTTGGCTCATGTTTAGAACGATGTACCCACCCTTCTGTGAACGGCGTCAGAAGTGATTCACCAGCAACACCACTTCTGGAGTTATCATGCTGATAAGTCGGCCAATCCGACGCACATGAAAGATGAATAATTAAAAACCCAAACAAAAAAATTGTGAGCCTTAAAAAAAGTGAAATTTGAAAATTATTTTCGCTGTGCATCGTTTCCGTCTTTTATGTGTTTTAACTGCTTAGCGCAATCCAAACCGAAAAAAACATTACCTAAAAGCAGTTTTTTATATATATCCAAAATTTAAGCAAAACATCCTTTGAGTGATTGTTTGATTAACGAGTATTAATCTTAATTTCGTCAACAAGTATACTTTCTTTAATATTATAGTAAGCTCAAATGTTGATTTTCTTTTGACAACGTCAAAGATCATGCCAATTTCTCTGCCCAAAATCTGAGAATATCAGACGATTTCATTGTATTAACCTCTAAAGATAATGAAACAAAAAATGATAAATCGCTTCAATCAGTGGAGTGTTTTTTTGTTAACGACATTTTTGTTCGTTTCCCAACCGTTTGCAGCACCTAGCCTGAGAACCTTGTCTAAATCCTGTTTTATCCTTCACGATCCAGTCGGGAAATATGATGTCAGCCCTGAGTGGGAAGAGCCGGCTAAGGTAATGAATGGACTAGAAATCCTCCCCGATCTGACAAAAAGAATACGCGACGTTGTTACTTCAGAACATGGAAATAAATCTGTACTTATCGTCGGAGATGCTTCTTCTGCCTATAGATATTTTTTGGCCAGCATGGCTTTTAGCAAAGATTCTAAATTCTCTAAATTTGCTCATTTGGAAATTGATCTTCCAAAGATTGTTGAAGGACATACACTATTGGGTCAGGTCCAAGAATACTGGCAAAAGAACATCAGTAAACCTGCACTCGATCAGGACATTATTTTGTACATAACGAATCTTGGATCAATGATTGGACTTGGTGCATCCAACCGTTCCTCAACCGGTGTTGAGGCTCTTTACTCGCCTAATATTCAGGGGGGTAAATTGCGTAGCATCGCATTTATTGATTATTATAATTATTCAAGAGTAAGAGCTGACAATAATTATGTCATCAACTCATTCGGCGATATTGTATTTTTGCCAGAATACAGCAGCAAAGATATCAACGGAATACTACTAAACTACGCAAAGGCATATCTTCCTCAATTAAAACTAGCCGAGTCACATATCAACTACATCAAGGAAACTATTAGTTACTACCAACCAAACAAACCAGAACCTCAACGTTCTCTTGCAGTCTTTAAGGAACTGGTAACTATGATGGAAAAAGCCATAGCTGATAAAGGTCAATTCGTAATAGATAAGGCCACTCTCAAAGCAGCTGGAATGAGAACGGCACAAGTTCCTGAATGGATTATCTCAAAAGATTTCAGCGTTCTTAAGTCACTACCGAACAGTATTCGTTCGCGCTTTATCGGTCAGAACGAAGCAGTGAATGGAGTCGTGCGCCTCTCAAGAATTGGATATGGAGGTGGTCGAACCGATGAAAAACCAGTAGCAAGTATTATGTTCGCAGGACCAACTGGCACCGGCAAAACCTACCTTTCTAAACTTCTAGCCAAAAACCTTGGACTTAAGCTAATAACTATGGATATGACTACTTACCGCAGCTCCATAAGTATGGATCGATTTCTTGATGTAATGACAGATAATCTAACTATTAATCCTCATGCAGTTTATGTATTTGAGGAAATCGACAAGGCAAATATTCAAGTACTTGATCGACTATATTTCCTTCTTGATGAAGGTATCTTTTACGATCGTAATCAAAAACCCATGTATGCTCGCGGCTGTTTTGTCATAATGACTACCAATGCCGGTTACGATGTTATTGTTAAGAATCGAGAGAAGCAAAATGTAAGGGAACTGTTTGAATTGGCGCTACTTGACCGCTTTAGGCCTAGTTTCCTTAACAGATTCGATGAAATATCGATGTTTAGGCCATTTAAAAATTCNGAATATATCGACATGGCTAAATTGCATATTCGATTAAAAGCTGAAGGCATGAAGGAGACCTACAATTGGAATCTCAAAGTGGATGATGCCATTCATAATCTCATCGCCCGCGAAAGCAGAAGCATGACTTTCGGGGCTCGTCCTACATTACGTATGATCAATAGCATCTTATCTCTAGGCGTTACAAATTACCAAATTGAGAAAGCTCCACTTGAAGAAGGGTCCAATATTCAGCTTGAACTTTTGTCCGAAAAAGATAATCGATTCAAACTCAGTGTTGATGGTGGCGATTCTCTTGAATACCAAGTTAAACTTTAAGTAGATTCGAGATAACATTTATCCTTATGCCGATGCCTGAACTAAATTTTTCCACCGGCAAAAAAATCGCATTCACTGCAACGATGTTTCTATACATCAATTTAGTGTTAATAATTTTCTGGATTCTTAAGCCACTTAAAAAAACGCTTTTCATTCAGCAATACGACGGAGAAAATCCTTTCAAACTAGGTTCATTAGAAATGCTAGGCAGCAGTGCTGAGCTGTTGGCCAAGGGCGCGAATATGTTTATCGCCTTTCTACTCGTAATTTTTCTCACCCTAATTACCCGAATTGCAAAAAGGCAAACACTAACATTTGGCTGTATGGGATTAATAATCGCGATGACGATCTTTTTCTCTTTAAAAATAAACAATCCAAGTGAGTTCGTAATATGGTCTTTTTATTGGTTTGGAGATTTGTACATTAGCCTAATGTTGGCAGCATTTTTTTCTTTTCTACATGACACTGTAAATTTGAAAAATGCAAAAAGCCTATATGGATTCATTATTCTTGGGGCTGTTTCTGGAGGAGCAATAGGAAGCACATATTTTAGAAGCTGGATCGACGATATGACACATCAACAATGGCTGCATCTAATTATTGGAATAGGCTTAATTATATGTGTTCTTTCAGCTATCGCTGGATGGTTAGCAAAAAGCATCCCAAATAATGAACCCAATCAAGAAACACATGAAGTTTCTAAACAAAAAATCAACGCCGCTATTGAAGGCGCATCTATGGTCTTTAATTCGCGCTACCTCTTAGCAATCGCTGGAATCGTTGGCTTTTATGAAATCACGTCTGAAGTTCTAGATTTTCAATTCACAGCAATGACTGAAAAATTCGTCGAAGAAAGTAAATTAGGCAGCCACTTTGGATCTGTTTATGCGATCGGCAATGTTGCAGCGCTTGCTGTTCAGCTTGGCTTTAGCATTTTTGCTGCAAAATTCCCATCATATCGCATTCATTGGATCCTGTTGGCACTTCCATTAGCAATTGCAGTTGGGTCACTTTTTTTCATCATTGCACCAGTTCTCATTGCTGGAAGTTTTCTCAAGATTGTAGATAGTACATTCGCATATTCGATTAACCAAACTGGGAGGGAAACATTATACAACCCACTCTCTCAACAACAAAAATATGTAGCACGTTCTTTCGTAGAAGTATTTGTTCAACGAACAGGTAAAGTCATTGCACTGCTAATAGCATTTCTAATCCCAATGCTTTTCAACCGTCATAATGAAGAAGGACAATTGGAAACTAGTCTAATAGGTCTTCAGCTTTTAGGAGCTTTTACCTGCATAATCGTAGCCCTTTGGTTTTATTGCGTAAAAATTGTAGGCACTAAATTTGAATTATTAGAGAAAGGGCATGGACTATCTGAACACTAAAAATTCGAGCGAAGTCTAGTAGACAGAGTATTAGCGCCCCACCCGATCTAAAGCTATTTCACGAAGTTTAGTTTTAAGTATTTTGCCTGTCGCGTTACGCGGCAGCTTTTCCATTATCATTAGTTTTCTCGGCAACTTATATGCAGCTAGTTTCGTTTTCAAAAATTCTTTTAATGCAGATTCATCGATCTTAATTTTTTCAGAAGGCACAATACAGGCAACTACCAAATCGCCTTTTCTTGGATCATTTATACCTACAACAGCCGCTTCAGACACACCTTCAAATTGATAGATCACCTCTTCCACTTCACGAGGATAAACATTTATACCATTAACTAGCAGCATATCTTTCTTTCTATCAGTTATATATAAATAACCATCATTATCTAGATGACCAATATCTCCGGTTAAAAACCATCCATCCTTAATCGATGCATCTGTCGCCTCTGAATTATTCCAATAACCCATCATAATATTATGGCCTTTGATACATATTTCACCTGGCTCATTCACAGGCAATACCACACCATCATCATTTCTTATCTGAAATTCTACGTCACCAATAGGGAGTCCAACCGAGCCTGCTTTCCTTTCTCCATATAGCGGATTCATACATGCCACCGGGCTTGTCTCGCTAAGACCATATCCTTCAAGCAGAGGAATCCCCACTTTCTCATTGAATGCATTCAAAACCTCAATCGGCAATGGTGCTGCCCCACTAAAACAAACACGAAGAGGCAAATCTGAAGGAAGTGTAACATTAATAAAGGCTCTATAGAGCTGCGGTATAGCAGGCATTACCGTCGCACGATGCTTTATTATCTCAATAATGATATTCTTTGGAGGGTTCAAAGACTTTACAGCTACTATCGACAAACCTCGTGTCATTGGTAATAANAAGCCCACAGTCATAGTAAAACTATGAAACATAGGAAGAAGCACAGCCATNCGATCTTCACTGACAATATCTGCTGCCTCAACAATAGCTTCAACATTGTTCATCAGATTCTGATTACTAAGCATCGCTCCTTTTGGTTTACCCGTTGTGCCGGATGTATAAATAATCAAAGCTAGGTCCTCTGGAGACTGTTGAAGCGAACTAAAATCGAACTGGTCNCCCAGCTCAGTTTGACTAAGCGACTCCACATCGATAANNTTTAGTTTAGNATTGTCTTTAACTAATTTTGNTGTTTCTGCAGCCATCGAAGTTTCACTTATAATTACTTTAGCCCCACAATCTTCGACAATATACCCAACTTCATCAGGGGTCAGAAAACTGTTAATGGAAACCACGACACCCTCACCCAAAAGGACTCCAAATAAGGAAAACACAAACTCTGGGCAATTTTTCAACCAAAGCGCTACTCGATCACCTGACTGTAGTTCAAACTGACCTTTTAGGCGGTTTGACAAGCATTTTGCTACAGAATAAGCATGTCCAAAAGAATACTCACTTCCATCCCAAAAAATAGCGGTTTTATTGGGGTTTGCTCTAACTATTTCCGTAAATTGATTGGCAAGATTGGTCATTTTAATTCTCAACAGACAGGCAGATAAAAAACAGTTACATATATCGCGTCAAGTCGTCTGAACAAGAATTTTGCCTTGGCAATATAAAGTCTGATGACAGAATCCGTCCACTTGATCGACAATCAAGATCAACTCAAGGAGTTTTTANCGNCATTACGAAAAACGGATTGGGTCGGCCTCGACACGGAAGCCGATAGTCTTCACTCGTATCCAGAAAAATTATGCCTATTGCAAATTAGCTTTCCCGGCAAAGACGTTCTAATTGATCCACTATCCTCAATGGATGTTTCCCCTCTATTTAAAGCACTTCATAATAAGGAACTATTAATGCATGGATCGGACAATGATTTACGATTAATGTATGCTGCTAATAAATTTGTACCAAACCGAATATTCGACACTATGTGGGCTGCAAGATTACTGGGTTTCACAGCATTTGGATTAAATGATCTTCTCTCAAAACTTATTGGCATAACGTTGGATAAAGGATCACAAAAGGCCAATTGGACACGTAGACCATTGACTGATAAAATGAAAATTTATGCACTCAATGACAGCCGCCACCTTCGTACTTTGGCTGATATCTTAAAAACAGAACTTGAGGAAAAAGGGCGCTTAAAATGGCATCAACAAATTTGCAAACGACTCATTCAGGAATATTCATCTGACCGCCAGCTGGATCTTGATCAAGCTTGGAGGCTAAAAGGCTCCAGCAAACTTAATCGACGCAGCTTGGCTATTCTTAGGGAAACATGGCATTGGCGCGAGCAAGAAGCTGTCATAGCTAATAAACCTCCCTACTTTATAGTACGCCATGAGGACCTTGTTAAACTAGCTGAGACCGTCATTGATCGAGAAAATAAAACTATTTGGCCCCATAAACTTTCAACTCGACGTTTCAATTCCTTACGTGAATCGGTTGGTAAAGCTCTAGACTTAAATTCGGAGAATTGCCCTGAAACACCAAGAATCATCCGTCGCAGAATTAAAGCGAGCGAAAAAAAATTTTACGAATCATTGAAGAAAATTCGAGATAAACAAGCCGAAGAGCTAAAGATCGACCCCACATTAATCGCTAGTCGCTCTACACTCGTAAAGCTATCTCTTGAGGATGATGATGAAAAAGATAGGATTTTGCCGTGGCAAAGAGAATTACTGAATCTTTAATTTCTAGAAATAAACTTTGAAAACCGGCCTTTTTCCCTGCAACATCCGCCGCCCTTTTAATTAAAAAGGACAACTTTGAGCGAATGAAGCGTACTCATCACTGCAACGAACTAAGAGAAGAGCATATCGGCCAGATTGTGACTATAAATGGCTGGGTCCACTCCAACCGAGATTTAGGTGGAGTTGTATTTATTGATGTTCGCGATAGAGAAGGTCGATCACAAGCGGTTTTTGACCCTAGCGATCTTCCTTCTGATCTTTTTGAAACTGCATCTAAACTTCATAGTGAAAGTGTCATTAGTGTCACCGGCAAAGTACGAATGCGCCCGGACGGCACAAAAAACGAAAAAATCGATACTGGATTAATTGAGATTTTAGTTAATCAGATAGAAGTACTGAATAACGCAGATATACTGCCCTTCACTATCGATGATCCCGAGGTCGCCGCAAAAGTAAACGAAGAACTTCGACTTAAGCATCGTTATCTTGATCTGCGTCGACCGGAGATGATTTACAACATGCGTTTACGCAGCAAGGTCGCTACCGCCACGCGTGTTTTTATGGAAGAACAAGGCTTTCTTGAAATTGAAACACCAACCTTATTCAAGAGCACACCTGAAGGGGCCCGTGAATTCCTTGTTCCTAGCAGACTTCATCCAGGGCAATTTTATGCTCTTCCACAATCACCTCAGCAATATAAGCAGATACTAATGTGCTCTGGAGTAGATAAATATTTCCAGCTTGCACGTTGTTACCGTGATGAAGATTTGCGTGCGGACCGCCAACCGGAATTCACACAGGTCGATATCGAAATGTCATTCATAGAAAGAGATGATATATATAATTTAATTGAAGGCTTGCTGAAACGTATATGGAAAATTGCTTTGGGCATTGAAGTTACNACTCCCTTTCCNCGTATTCCATTTCAAGAGGTAATGAACCGATGGGGCATAGACAAACCTGATACTCGTTTCGAAATGGAAATCATCGACATGACTGAAGACTTTGCCTCTAGCGAATTTAAGGTGTTTAGCGGAACCGTGGCAAACGGTGGCGTTATTAAAGCGCTTAATGCAAAAGGGTTCGCCTGTGTCACTCAAGGGCAAATGGAAACCATGACCGATTATGCCAAGAGCTTCGGAGCAAAAGGACTTGCCTATATAAAAGTGGAAAATGGTGATTGGAAATCTCCTATTGTTAAGTTTTTCAGTGAAGAAGAAAAAAACGCACTAAAGGAAAAACTATCTATCGAGGAAGGTGACCTTATTTTATTTGCCGCTGATGAATGGCTTAATGCCTGTGAGATACTCGGGAAAATTAGGCTATACTGTNCTGAGAAGCTTTCTGAGATGGGTAAACTNACTATTCCACCCGATCAATTTAACTTCCTTTGGGTTGTAGATTTTCCCCTATTAATGTTCGATAAGGAGATGAACCGTTGGTACTCCGGCCACCATCCGTTCACTTCACCAGTTACTGAAGATATTCCAAACTTAACCAGCGATCCTAAGTCNGTTAGAGGCCAGCACTATGATATGGTTGTCAATGGGGTTGAATTAGGGGGAGGTTCCATTCGTATACATAATCGCGAAGTGCAAAAAACCATCTTTGAAGAAGTACTACAAATCCCACCTGACGTAGCTCAAGAAAGATTTGGCTATATGCTAGAAGCCTTCCGTTACGGGGCCCCTCCCCATGGCGGCATTGCACTAGGTTTCGACCGGCTCATTGCTATGCTATGCAAAGCTGAAAGTATTCGCGAAGTGATAGCTTTCCCGAAAACAGCTAAAGGTGCTGACCTAATGAGTGATGCTCCTGGATCTGTTGAANCAAAACAATTGCGAGACCTTCACATCAATTTACGAGTCCCACAACAACAAGAGAAAAAAAGTTAAGGTANAGAAAATAACTTTAACTTTTAGAACTATTTTAAATAAAGTTGAGATTANTNCTAAACCTCGTCTTGNGCATATTTATTCATTGATAAAATAGCTAAGGTTTTCCAGTTCCATAGCAAGATTCACGTTATTTACAGTTATCTCGTCCGGGACAGAAAGCACGATTGGGGCAAAATTTAGAATTGCAACCACACCGTATTCTATCAACTGATTAGCTACTTCTTGGGCAGCTGCTGGAGGAACACAAAGNACAGCCATCTTAATAACATGTTNATTAATAATCTTAGGCAAAACATCCATAGCCTGAACGTCTATTGGACTATCATTNGATAAATATTGACTGGGATTCACATCAAATGCCCCAACAACTTCAAAGCCTTCCCTCTCAAATCCACGATAACTCAACAACGCACGCCCCAAATTACCAATCCCTACAATAACAACTGGCTGCAAACTTTTAGTACCAAGCAACTCCGAAATCATCTCGATTAACTGTTTAACCTCGTAGCCCAAACCTCGAGTACCGAACTGACCAAAGTATGTTAAATCCTTTCGCAANTGGGTTGGTTTTACNCCCGCTGCTTTAGCTAANACCTCACTAGATACAGTATGAATTCCGTTGTTCTCAAGTCGATGCAAGCAACGTGAATATACCGATAATCGATAAATTGCTTTTCTAGGAATCTCAGTTCGGACTACTTTTTTCATAACTAATCAACAAACATCATTTCATTAGAAACCAACAAAGCCTGACCAAGCATTTGCCACGCTGCTGCTGNAGGGATAAACTCGTCAATAAACAACTTAGCTGATTTTAACTCCCATTCCTTAGGNTCGCGTTGATAAATTTGTCGAAATATCACGCGAATTCGTTCCTCCCCAACAACTAAACGAACCTGATCAGACTCTACTAACTTTTTTGCCTGAGCCTCAATAAATGGACTATTTAAAAGATACAGTGACTGTTGTGGAATAGTAGTAGTAAAACGACGACCACAAGTCGTATCTGGACCCGCAAAATCAAAAGTTCTAAAAAGGCTAGGTAGATTTTGCCGATCAATGAAGCCATAAATTGTTCGACGATTAGCATTGGGTTTATTTTCAATTTTCTCCGAACGCCCCCTTTGCCTTAAATTGAGATTTCCAGAAACGGCAAGTACAGAATCACGCATTGCTTCAAAGTCTAAACGACGGCGATTCATCTGCCATAATAANCGATTTGATGGATCAATTATAGCATACTCCGAATNCACATTCTCACCTTGTTGATATGTGTTCGAAAGNAGAATAGANCGAATTAAGCTCTTTACAGACCATTCTTTAGAAACAAATTCCAAAGCCAAATAATCCAGTAGTTCTGGATGTGAAGGCAATTCTGCACGAACTCCAAAGTCACTCGGTGTATCCACTAAACCTTGACCGAACAAATGCATCCAAACTCGATTAACCATTACGCGAGCCGTCAATGAATTATCAGATGAAGCTATGGCATGTGCCATTTCCAAGCGTCCGCTACCATTAGAAAATGGCTTGCGGTTTCCATTTGTAAGCACACTTAAAAACCGGCGCGGCACGCTCTCCCCTTTTGAGTTTGGATTGCCTCGACGAAAGACATAAGGATTATAGACTTCTTTTTTATCAATTATCACCATTGCNCGATTAGGCGCCCCCGGATGCTCTCCTTCAAGCTCATCAAATCGACGTCGACGTGACCGGATACCCTCCTTACCGGCAACTTCCATAATGCGCCAAACATCCCCATCAGATAATTTAGCTGGCGAAGCATTTGAATAAACAACCTCACGTAAGTTCAATTGACTTTCATCCGCTTCGAAACATAGTTTCCCCAACGCCTTTGCTGCCTCTCTAAGAGATTCAGTTTTCCCAAGCACTTCAAGAATTTCTGAGGGCACGTTTTTCAATGACTGCTTATCAAGCACTCCCTTAAGCTTGGCCGCATAAGTTTTCTTATCAATCTCAGCTAATGCAAACCATGGAGCAAAAACTAGATCATTAGCCTTACGTCTTTTAGATAAGTAATTCATCCATCGACGAGTAACTTCAGGATCAAGTTTTAACTTGCGAGCAAGCTCATCGAGCTCACCTGCTGCAACTTTAGTCGCACTGTGCGCTGCCCATATATAGTCTCCAGTCTGCTCTTTAACCTGTTTACGAATTCGCTCGTACTGAGCCTTTTCATAATTACTTAAATTATCTTGTCTGCGCTTTAATTCTTTTTGAAAAGACAAACGTTTAATCGGATCATCAGATTCACTTATGTAAGGTTTTTCTTTAGGCTCATGACTACTCGCAAAAACACCATACAAAGAATAATAGTCAGCTGTGGGAACCGGATCATATTTGTGATCATGACAACGCGCACAACTGACAGTCAAAGCCATCAGCCCACGAGTGACTACATCAATACGATCATCAATAATATCATGCGTGTTATTAAGAAAGCGACGCCCCAATGTGAGAAAACCCATAGCGGCCAAAGGTTGATTATTACCACCTAAATCGAGTTTATCTGCAGCCAATTGTTCAATTAAAAACCGATTATAAGGAAGGTCGTTATTGAAGGCATCTATGACATAATCTCGATATGTATAAGAATGGGTAAAAAGCCTTGCCTGATTACCAGCAAGATAACCTTTAGTNTCAGCATAACGAGCCACATCCAACCAATGCCTCCCCCAACGCTCTCCAAATCTAGGCGAAGCTAGAAATTGATCTACAAGTTCTCGATAGGCATTAGGTGAACTATTTTCAATAAATGTTTTCACCTGATCAGGAGTTGGCGGCAGTCCTGCAAGATCAAATGATAAACGTCGAATCAAAGTTCTACGATCCGCACGATCTGCGGGGTTCATTCCATTTTTTAGTAGCTTGGATATAACAAAGCTATCTATATGACTATTTGCCCAATCTGAATTAACCTTAGGAACAGTAGGACGTTTAACGGTTTTGAAAGCCCAATGACTCGAAGACTCAATCGACCAACAATTAATGAAAACAAAAGCCAGTGTAAAAGTTAATATATTCCGAATCATTTTCTAGCCTTAACTTCACCCAACCTGCGCCTACGATTCCACATAAATAAACCCAAAAAAACTAAAAAAAGTAAAATAACTAACGCAACAGGAGCAGCTAACACTGCTAAAAAGGATCCTAAAAAAGAATAACCAGTTTCAACAGATGCCACTATTGGATTACCCAGTCCGCCAGTAGTTACCGTTGAGGCAGCGCGAGCCACAACAGTTGTTGACTGTACAGCACCAGCCATACCTCCCCCAGCAATGAGGCCTAAAACCCATTGCATCCATGGCTCCATACCAGTCAGAAATGCCGCCGTTATTAGTGTCCCTGCAAGCACTGAAGCCGGAGTCGCCACAGTGTCCAAAAAATTATCAATCACCGGAAGATAATAACCTACAATCTCAAATATCGCTGCTACCAGAAAAACTATAAGAGCTGAGTCACTAGCCAACCAATTAAAATTATCCGCAAGCTCAACCAAAGGTTGAGCATCTTCCCCCTCTGCACGAGTAGCCAAACAAACAGCGAGCAATGGTACAAATATGCGAAATCCGCAAGTAGCACTCAAAGCTATACCAATTAGCGCTGCCAATACAGTGTCCATACAAAGAAAACTATCAGTTGAATATCAAGCAAACAACCATTCAGTCTTCAATCAAACGACCTTGATTAAGACGGATTATGCGATTTGCAAAGGCATCAGCTGCTGTGCCATGGGTAACAAGCACAACTGTACCTCCGGATTGATGAAACTGAACAAAATGATCGATAACAACGGCAGCATTATCTGGGTCGAGATTACCAGTTGGCTCGTCAGCAAGCAGTATCTTAGGACGATTCAGCAATGCTCGGGCCACGGCCAACCGCTGTCGCTCTCCTGCACTTAATTCGTCAGGTCGATGAGTAATACGATTGGATAATCCAAATTGCTCTAACAACTCAACAGCTCTCTGTCGTTCAACCTTTCCAGGCTTGCCCGGTGAAGCAAGTAAAACGTTATTTAGTATGTCTAAATAAGGCACAAGATAAAACATCTGAAACACGAAACCAATTTGACGCGAACGCAAATTTGCCCGCTCTGACGGCGAAAGTGCATACAAGTCATGTTCATCAAATTGCACCTTACCTGTGCTAGGGCGCTGCATACCGCCAAGTGTAAGCAATAGAGTTGTCTTTCCTGAACCGCTTGGTCCACGGACAGCAATAAATTCACCACTACTAATATCCGTCGTAAACTTATCAAGACTTAAGACATTAGAACCATTTTTACTGAACGTCTTAGTAATCTCTTCGCAGCGTATCATATTTAATCTTCTCTCAAAGTTTCGGCAGGGTCATGAGATACAGCAAGCATAGCCGGAATAAAACTCGCAAAAGCAGCAAACAATGGCGTGGCGAAAACCAACTGAAAAGCAAGTNCAGGATTAACNTTTATCGCCTGCTTAGTCACCGGGAACAAAGCCGGGCCAAATTCTAAAACTGACCACATTCCAACGAAAACACCAAACANAGCAGCAACAAAGCCAAGTAAGACTGCTTTACCAAGAAAAAGCCCAGCAATACGCCATCCAGTCTTACCAAGAGCACGTAAAACACCTATCTCCTGCCGCCTATCTCGCACATTAAATACAGCAAGCAAAGCTACCCACACCGCGCTAGCTAAAAGTACAGAAGGTAAAACTAATGCATTTACCTTCTCACGAGTTTGCCTCTGCTTGGCCCTCGCGTCGGCCAACTTTTGTTTATGCACAACCTGCACATCAGGCAATATAGAACCTATTTCCTTACGAAGGATTGCTAAGGGGTCTTCATCGGCAGTAAGACAAAGACAGTCAATTGCTTCAATTTCGTTGATCTTCCCAGTCAATCCCAGGATTGACTGAACATCTTCAAGTCGTGCAAAAATCGTTATATCATCCGAAGTTCCGGTCTCAATAGGATCATTAGAAATTTTAAATTGCTGCTTACCGACTTGCATTGTGTCTCCTTTATTCTTCCTCTGAACACGTGCGATTTCAGAACCAATGTGAATATGATTCGTTTTAATTACAAAACCCATTGGTTTTTTTCCTTGCCCAGGAGCAATGTAGGTTTTTGATAGCCCTACAAAAAGAATACTCTGATCATTGATTGTATAACCTCTACGTAGTGATCCAACGAGATGATTAAACGAAACATTATTAGTTAATTGCGTTGCCAATCGATCAAGCGTATTAGCATCCATTGCAAATCTTGAAAACCCATCGCGATAAAACTGACCCAAATCTGTTTCAGCTGGAATTAAACGAAGATTAAAACCCATATCACGGGTAACACGACGAGTCTCACGTTCATCAGACTCAGCTATCAGTTGCGAAGCTACTACTATTATCACAGCAAGCATCAGTCCTAGAATCGAAAAAAAAGCGTTTAGTTTTCGAAAGCCAACCTCAAAAATAATTTGGGTCCAAAGCTGCATTCTTAATTTCTATTACGTAATAAAACTAACCCACCACCACTTAAAGCCACAATCACAACTAAAAANACNGCCCAAAATAAAGGTCGTAAGCCAAGAGTTTCTTTAGGAAGCTCTTTAATGTCATTTTCTATCTCCTCAANAGGCTTGCTCTCTTGCCCTACATCAAGATCAGTTTTAGGAATGGTATCTATGCTCACTACCACGTCTTCATCAATTCCAATAATATCTTCACTATAACCAAGAGCAAGCTGATCAAAGTTATCTGAAGCAGATTGAGGATTTCCACTAGGCCNAGAATTCGGTCCACGAGCAATTATACGACTGATCTCAGCTTTAACTTTTGGATTATCGGGATCAAATCCTAACTCTAAAAAAGCAGCTTTCTTTTCAGATTCACCCCATGACAATGGAAACCTTTCCCCTTGCATCCAAACACGATCAAGGCCGCACTCACAATCCTGACCAATAACAGCTAACGCCTCTTGCAAAGCAGTACGCGTAATCAGCCCACCTCGTAACATCTCTCCCACGCGACGACCTCGTCCCATTAGCACTACAGCCTGCGGCTCAGGCGCTGCTTTAGTGTCCATACCAAGGCTCCACAATAAAATTGACTCAGCCAAAGATTGCTCCACTGATAACTGCAACAAAACTGGAGGATTGTCTACAGGCTTAGGCATTTTTGGCATTAGCTTCGTGATGGCTTTAATAGCTTCCAATGCAGCTAACTTTGCTAGCTCAGTTTGCAACCGGTCTGAACCTTCTATCAACAATACCACTGCAAAATTTGATATAAGTTTTTTTGTTAACTCATTTCGTACAGGTGAAGCCACAACGGATTGAATAGTTGACCATTCTAATTGATCAATCTTTGATCCAGACTTGGGGGGAGCAATAGTGTGCTGCCTTTTTCCATCGGGTGAAATCAAAACACCGCCTTGCTCCTCCTGATTTAGATCAGATAGTTCGAATTCCACATTTGAATCACCCAACAAAGCCTTAGCTGCCTGGCTAAATCGATTACCGGACCCATCCTCTGATTCGCCTACAAAACATCTAAGTTTATAACGTTCGCTTCCAAGGTCCGCAAAACCAACGTCGCGTACTGAATATCGACACGCCTCTACCTTTGGAATAACCAGAGAAAAAGCCGCCGATAATATAAAAAAACGATTTAACAATGTGGAAAGATAATACTGGCCTAAAAGTTGACCGCAAAGCCAAATCCGACCTAGCATCACTTCACGAGATATGCAGGCCTTAATTGACGAGTTCGGACAATACATCCGCCACGAACGAGGGCAGTCCGAACATACCCAGAAAGCCTACAGTAATATCCTTATACGATTTGCCGACTGGTCTAATGAACAATCACTACAGAACTGGAATGAGGTCGAATTTTCACATCTTCTAGCTTATCTAAACCATCAGCGTAATGAGATTTGTAGCGACTCAAATAAACTACAAAAAAAAACTGGCAGGCCTCGTAATGAATCAAAGAAACTCAGCACCAGTAGCCTCTATCTAGAAATTGCAGCTTTAAAGGCTTTCTATCGTTTTTGTGTACAAGAGGAATTCCTTCCAAAAAACCTCGCGGAAAACCTCAGCCTACCACGACGCTGGCAACGACTACCCAAAGCTTTAACACATTCAGAAATCGAAAAGCTTTTACAACCAGTCAAGCCAATTACACCAACCTCACTGTGCAATCATGCAATGCTCGAAATTTGCTACGCCTCAGGACTGCGCTTGGGCGAATTACGTGGATTGCGAATGGAACAATTAAGATTAGATGCAGGATTTATTCAGGTCATCGGCAAAGGCAACAAGGAGCGAGTAATTCCCGTTGGGCGACGCGCTATCGATGCCATCAAAAGCTATCTTGCAAATGGCAGACCAAAACTAGTTAGAGAAAAATCACCAGGGAATGTCTTCTTAACTCAACGAGGCACAGAATTTGCATCAGTGACCTTATGGACTCGAATCAAAAAATGCTGTCTTGGTGCAGGNATAAGCCGGAACATAACGCCTCATATGCTTCGGCATAGTTTTGCAACACATCTATTAGAACACGGTGCAGATCTTCGTGTNATTCAAGAACTACTTGGGCACTCAAGTATTTCTACTACTGAAGCTTATACACATATCGCTGGCCAGCGACTCAAGGCAATACACCAAGAATTTCATCCCCGAGGCTAAAGTTACTCCCGCGACTTGAAACTCTAACCATTTAATCTCAAACTATCAAAAAGCTTGAGCACGCTGTTGCGGGTCCCAGTTTTCAATATATTCTGCTGTATTATCCTGCCGAGGATTAATAGTACGATCCGGATCCTTATACGTCTGCACATGTCCATCGACAAATGCAACAGGAGCCGAATTTAAATGCCTATCACTAGCAACACCTTCGTTGGCTCGGTTTATGAATGGCCACCACAAAGTTAGTGACCAATGCCCCCCATTTTTTTGCTCTGAATCAGCGATATTAATACATTCGGCTGGGCTTCTAACTGTACCTAGTTTTACCTCATAACCACAAGGCAACCTGCCACTTTGTTCTCTACCCCGACCAGGCATCTGACCAAGAAAGTAGGAATTCTGCCCATATCCAATACTATGAGCATCAAACAGCCATTTGTCAGAGTTCTTGGAAGAATTTTTAAATTTTGATTGCCGCAAATCTGGGCAGCGATAAGCCTGATCCGAAGGCGCATAACCATATATCAAAGTGAACCAAGTTTCCTCCCTGGAAAATGACAGTCCTTTATTTAACTCAGCTAAACGCTTATACCCTTCGCTAGGGTTACGGCTCAATGCGCGGCGATGATAAGGAAAGATGTCCTCATTATCGTTCATATACATTGTATTAGCTAAATTAAGCTGTCGAAGCTGGCTACTACACTTTATTCTAACAGCAGTACTTTTGCTCTTCGCCAATGCCGGTAATAACAAACCAGCTAAAATAGCAATAATGGCTATCACCACTAGTAACTCAATTAAAGTAAAGCCAAATTTGGTCGAGTCATTTTTTTTAATTTGATAGCGTTGCATATGAATAGTGGTTACTCCTCTTAATCTATCTAATCTGAAAAATCACTGCAACTCTGTTTTCATTTACCTTTATATCTTAGCCCCATTGTTAAGCTGCAATGTCCGTAACCAATCTTTATGAATTTTTTATTCTTTCGAAGCTCATATTCTCCAATGACATCATATACTTCGATACGACTTGCTGTACTTGAGCCGACAAATAATTTATCTCCTTCTGGAGTGAATTCAATTCCTTGACCAACACCTCCTGCATCAAGATGGTAAAGAAGTCTTGCTGGCTTAGATGCAATATCAAGAACTGCAATGCTATTCTTGTATACACCAAGACATGTTGCTACTGCCATTTTTCCATTAGGATGAAACGCAAAGCTTTCTATTCCTGGACCAACTTGTTTAATAACACTCGTTACTGCTGGCTTATCTAAGGTTAGATCAACTACTGGAATATCGGAGAGCTCTGGACTAAACAAAGATGAGTCTTGGCAAACTAATGCAAACTTACCATCCAAACTAATCCTTAATATGTATGTTCTGTCCATAAACTCCGTATCGACACCGTCGTTTATTTTAACCTCACTCAAGTGTTTCACTTGATTATCTTCTAAAGAATACCAATGCATCGTGCATGGTGAAGAATTCTTAGTATCACCTTGAGTCGTAAGAATACGATCACCTTTTGGGGTTACCCAAAAACACATTAGTCCATTTGATTGTGGGCTCTTGCTTACTTGAATAAGTTTATCGTTTTGAATTTTATAAATATAAAAATTTTCACTTGCGCCAACTACAAAATGTTTTTTATCAGGATGAGGCAATACATGTACCGGATTATCCTCTAATAAAACCCTATGCACTACCTTTAAATCAGGTGCTGCTAAGTCTATCAAACTTAGCATGTTTGATAGTTGAGGAATAAGTTTCTGCTTGGAAAGATCACTGGAGTTTATGTCTTTGTTTGTAACAGGTTCACCAGCTGGATAAATTAAATTAGCATATGCGGTGCGACCTCTCCAACCGTGATTAGCAATAATTCCAAAGCGTCCGCTTGCAGATATCGCCATAGTTGGAGTGCCGAGAATAGTAGATGGAACTGTTCCATACACGGTCTTCGTTATAGGAGGATGATCAGGCCCCAAATGTACTACAGTTATTGAGTCTTGAGTTTTAACTACTCGATCGTTTAGCCCCTCGGGAGTTTTTCTCCACCTAACATCTGTCTCTCCATCATTAGCGCTGAGAAGAGTGATAGGTGACTGAGTGGTAATGAATGGTTTGTCAGCTGCAACAATTGATGTTGCTAGAGAAATGAATGATAGGATTGTAGTGAAGGAATGATATTTCATAATCGCTTAAAACGAAAAAATATCAAAAACACTGAGTTAAACCATTATTTTCTTAATAATTTTCTTCGTCCTTTTTGGCTAAGTTTTTGCGGATAATTTGTGTGAATAAATTGCCTACTAAAAACCTCCATTTAGCTTGTCAATTTAA